>CAUJGI010000532.1 GCA_963169155.1 Chloroflexota bacterium | reverse complement strand
TAACTTTGGGTTTTGGTAAACGGGCAAACCTTGCGGATGCGTTTTCTTATCAAAAGTTATTTGTAAACGCATCCTTAGATACTCGATGCCCCCAAAGTAAAAAGAGAAAAATGTTTGCGTATGGTTAGAATATACGAACGTGCACATATTTTGTACTTATTAAATCCATATTTTGTCTATGCTAGGTCAAAATTTGCAGGAACGCAAGCATTTACGGGGCATAAAATGCTGTTCTTTTGTTCTTTACGAGATTGCGGATTGGTTGTTTTGCCGAAAAAGGAGGTCAGGCCACCCAGCCCCAAATAAAAAATTGAGCCGAAAAATAGAGGTAAAGCAGCAGCGAGGCATACAAAATCAGGCGGTGGATCCAGGGGGAACGGCCTGCCTGGGCCAGCAGGAAAAAGGTGGGGAAAAAGGCGAGGGCGTAGCGGGAAAAGGAGTACAGCGGCTTAAATTCGGAGGTGGGCAGCAGCATGAAGAGCAGCAGCATGGCGGCGTATAGCCCCCAGCCCAGCTGCCGCTGCCAGCGGAAAAAAGCCAGGATGGTGGTTGCTAGCAGCAGAAGCGTGGTGAAAAAGTCGAACCAGAGGGTAAATTCGCCGGTACGGCCGTTGCCCACCCCCACCATGCCTGCCAGCGCTCGCAGCAAATCGGTGCCGGGAATGCCGGTGCGCTGGAACCAATATTCGGCATACACGTTGGCCAGCGGCGGCAGCCCCAGCCAGGCGCGGTAGAGCAGAAACAGCAGCAGGCCAACACCGGGAAGGAGTACGGCCGTTCCCCTGCCAAATAAGCGTAAATTCCAGCCACCAACCGGCTCGATTTTCCACTTGCCCTGGCCCAAATGGCGCTGCCAGAAGTGGTACGCCAGCGGCACCACCAGCACCCACCCCGTCAGCCGGGTGAGCGCCGCCAGCAAGCCCAGCACCCCGGCCCATTCAAACTGGTCATAGCGGAACGCCAGCCAGAGTGAACCGAGCGTCAGCAGCAAAAAGAGCGATTCGGTGTACGGGGCAAAGAGGAAAAAAGCGGTGGGGAAGAGGGCGAAGTAGACCAGCAGCCGGGCGGCGTGTTCGGCACCGAGCAAATCGCTGCCTACGTTGTGCAGCAAAATGAGCAGCCCCAGCAGCGCGGCGTTGGAGATGAGAATTCCGACGGCCAGGTGCGCGGCGTGGGTGCCGCCAAACAGCCCGCCCAGCGCCCGCATCAGCCAGGGGTAGAGCGGGGGGAAGACGGAATCTTCCGGGTGGGTGTAGCCTGCGGCGGCGATGCGGGTGTAGTGCAGGGCATCGAAACGCTGCCACGGGCCAAGCAGCAGCCCGGCCACGCCGTCGTTGAGGATGGGTTGGTGGAGATACGGCCGTACCACCTCATCTACCGTATTTGGTACCGGGCTGACCAGTTGAGTCAGTACCGCCCACCCACTTAAAAAGAGGCGCAGCACCACAAAGAGGATCAGGGCATGGCGCACGGCTGGCTGCCGCCACAGGTTTTTTAGCAAAACAGTTCTCCCGCTGGGCATAGTGTGGTCAAATCGTATCAAGCCGCCATCTGATGGGCAACTGTTTACCTGGAAGTACACAAAAAACGCAGATAAAGCCGATCTTTTTTGGCAGCGTCAGCGTCCCGCTGTGGTTCAATCATCGTGGCTTATGAAAATCCCGGCGGAACTTGGCGCAAACGTTTGCCCATTTTTGCGCGAACGGGTAAACTCATGGATGGTGTAACGGCCGTTACACACATAAACAGTCTAGCTGAATTTAAACCCAAAAGGGGGTGAGAACACTGCCAAAAGTTGATTTACGTTCTAACGAATCGCAAGAGCAACTGCTGCGCCGTTTTAATAAAGCGGTCATCAAGAGCAAAGTTCTGGCAGACGTGCGTCGCAAACGCTGGTTCGTTTCCAAAAGCGAATTAGAACGCATTGAAAAGAAAAAAGCGATTCGTCGTCAGCGCAAAGCACAGCGTACCCCGTAAGTTTTGCTGTCTGACAGACACCCCTAAAAACGAAAGCCCCCTGAACAATCAGGGGGCTTTTTTGTTGGCCATGCCGGAAAAGTGAAAACCCCCGTGGGGACGGGGGTTTTCGGGTTGGGGGGGAGGAATCAGGGAATTCGAAATTTAGTAAGCGCCATCACCCTTCATTACGGCGGGGATGGTTTTGAGCAAAATTTTGATGTCCATGAAGATGGACCAGTTATCGATGTACTGCATGTCCAGGTTCACCCGTTCGTCATAGGAGGTGTTGGAACGGCCGCTTACCTGCCACAGACCAGTGAGGCCGGGCATGACGGTGAGCAGCGTTTGTCCCCATTGGCCGTACTTAGCGATTTCATCCGGGGCAATGATCCGGGGGCCAATTACCGACATATCTTGGGCCAGCACATTGAACAGCTGGGGCAGCTCATCCAGGCTGAACTTGCGCAGGAAGGTGCCAACACGGGTGATGCGCGGATCGCACTTGAGCTTGTAGTTTTGCTGCAGCTCGGCCTTTAGCTTGGGATGTTGGGCCAGGATTTCGTCGCCGTTCACGTACATGGTGCGGAACTTGAAGGCATCGAAGATACGGCCGTCACGCCCCAAAACACGCCGACGGTGAATAACCGGACCGGGAGAGTCCAGCTTCACGGCAATGGCCAAAATCATAAAAAGCGGCCAAATCAGCATCAGGGTCGGGATGACGATGGCAAAGTCCAAAAGGGCTTTGAGCCGACGGTTTGCTTGTTGGGCGTTTTGTTGCGTTTGGGGAAGCCGGGCGACGGTGGCAGTTTTACTGTTGCTTCGCGGCAGAGATGTCTTAGTTGCTACAGGTGTCATTTGATTATTCCCGGTTAAATAGATAGTTTACATCGAGTTCCGTTACGATTTTTAGTTTAGGAGGGCATCCTTACAGCGTAACTTATCTTTTCGATGCGGTTTATCTGGTTTCCACTGCCTGGGCAGGGCTTGCTGCGACCAGATCCGACATCGCTGCATCCTAAGTTTTTGCTTTGCTTTTTGATAGCTTTTGTTTATCATAGAACGATTCCATCAGCATCACTTTCTCGCTGTGCCCACAATTTCGCCCATAAGATTCAGCAAAACCTATGAGGCAATAGAGCGCATGAAGCATACACCTACGTTTGGGGAAATATTGCGTGAGCGCCGTTCGCTGCTAGGTCTAACCCAGGCCGAACTGGCGCACCGGGCTGGTTGTGCCTCGATTACCGTGCGCAAGATGGAGGGGGATGCATTACGGCCGTCTGTCCAGCTGGCCGAATTATTGGCCCTGGCGTTGAATATTCCAGAGGCCGAGCAGCTGGCCTTCATCCGACTGGCGCGGCAGGAGGGCACGCCGTCGCCTATCCCCACACCCACGCCGTCCCCCGCAGAAATTGGTCTGGACGATTTAAGTGGGCGGGCGGTGAAAGGGTTCCAGCTTGGGGAACTGATCGGGTCCGGCGGGTTTGGCGTGGTGTACCGGGCGGTGCAGCCTTCGGTGCAGCGGGATGTGGCCGTGAAGATCATCCTGCCCCGTTTTGCTAACCATCCCACCTTTATTCGCCGCTTTGAAGCGGAGGCGCATCTGGTGGCGCGGCTGGAACATCCCCACATTGTGCCGCTGTATGATTACTGGCGCGAGCCTAATGCCGCCTATCTGATCATGCGCTTGCTGCGGGGTGGTGGCTTAAATACAGTCCTGGCAGGAGGTCCACTGCCGTTAGAGGTGGTAAGGCGTATTGGGCATCAGGTAGGGCAGGCGCTGGCGGCAGCTCATGCTCAGGGTGTGATGCACCAGGACATTAAGCCGGCCAACATCTTGCTGGATGATCTGCAAAATGGGTACCTGGCCGACTTTGGCATTGCCAAAAATCTGTCATTTGCAGAGGGGAGCAGCCTAACCGAGAAAAATACGTTGATCAGTTCGCCTGCTTATATTTCGCCAGAGCAGATTCGGGACGAACCAGTACGGCCGTCTAGCGACATTTACTGCTTTGGCTTGCTGCTGTACGAGATGCTCACAGGTCAGGCGGCCTTCCAGGGACCAACGCCGGTCAGTTTGCTGCAGCAGCATTTAAACCAACCCTTGCCATTGCTGCGCGATACTGCTCCCGATTTGCCAGCCGAATTGGATGATCTCTTGCAGCGAGCGACGGCCAAACGGCCGCAGGATCGCTTTGAAGATATGAGCACGCTGCTGCTGGCATGGGAAGCAGCCCTGCAGCCAGCGAGTCTGGTCCAAGCACCAGCTGTTGAACGGGAAACGGCCATTCCAACCCCCACGCCTCAGGAAATTGCCGCCCTGGAAAACCCTTATCGCGGATTGCGCGCCTTTACCGAGTCGGACGCTGCCAACTTTTTTGGTCGGGAGACGTTGGTCCAGGAACTGCTCAGCCTTATGTCAGACGGCAGTGACCTGGAGCGCTTTTTAGTGGTGATTGGGCCCAGCGGCAGCGGCAAATCCTCGCTGGTGAAGGCGGGGCTGCTGCCTGCGCTGCGCCGTGGTGGCCTGCCCGGCTCCGAGAAATGGTTCATTGTTGACTTGACGCCCGGCAGCCAGCCGTGGGCTGAAGTCGCCGCTGCTTTGCAGCGTGTGGCTATCAATCCAACACAGGATCTCCTGGCGCAGCTGCAAGAAAACAATCGGGGTTTGCTGCGGACGGTGGCCCACTGCCTGCCTGACGACGGCGAAACGGAACTGGTGCTGCTGATTGATCAGTTTGAGGAGCTGTTTACACTGGTGGAAGAGGAGACGGTGCGGGAAGCGTTTTTGCGGAGTCTGGTAACGGCCGTTCTCGACCCACAATCCCGCGTGCGCATTGTGATTACGCTGCGGGCTGACTTTACCGATCGGCCGTTGCAGTA
>CAUJGI010000531.1 GCA_963169155.1 Chloroflexota bacterium | reverse complement strand
GGGTGAAGATGTCTTGCAGGTACATCGCCAGCGGATCGTCCACGTTTTCGCCGATTTTGAAGGCGGTGGTGGGCGAGGTAGGTGTGGCAATCACGTCCACTTTTTCGAAGGCGTTGAGAAAATCTTGCTTGAGCAGCGTGCGCACTTTCAGGGCACGGCCGTAATATTCATCATAATACCCCGCGCTCAGGGCATAGGTACCCAGCATGATGCGCCGCTTGACCTCCGGGCCAAACAGGGCACGCGTCTTTTTGACGCTGTCGATCATGTCGCTGCCGGTCACGCGCGGGCCAAAGCGGATGCCGTCGTAGCGGGCCAGGTTGGCGCTGGCTTCGGCGGGAGCGATAAGGTAGTAGACGGGCAGGGCATAGCTGGTGTGCGGCAGGCTAATTTCCACAATCTGTGCGCCCAATTCTTCCAATTTGGCGATGGCGCTGCGCACGGCCGTTTCTACCTCAACATCAATCCCTTCAATAAAATATTCCTTAGGCACCCCCACGCGCAGCCCTTTAATGTCACCCGTCAGCGCCGCTTCAAAATCGGGCACGGGCACGTTGAGCGAGGTGCTGTCGTTGGGGTCGTGCCCGGCGATGGCCTGGAAGAGGGCGGTGGTGTCGGCGACGGTGCGACCAAACGTGCCCACCTGGTCCAGCGTGGAAGCAAAGGCCACAACACCCCAGCGGGAGATACGGCCGTACGTCGGCCTCAATCCCGTAATGCCACAAAACGAGGCGGGCTGGCGCACGCTGCCGCCCGTGTCCGTGCCTAGCGCGCCGTAAGCCAGACCAGCCGCCACCGCCGCCGCGCTGCCGCCGCTGCTGCCGCCCGGCACACGCTCTTGGTCCCACGGATTGCGCGTGGTGAAGTAGGCCGAGTTTTCCGTGGAGGAGCCCATGGCAAACTCGTCGGTGTTGGTTTTGCCCAGAATGACGGCTCCGGCGGCCTTCAACTGCCGCACCACAAAGGCGTCGTACGGCGGCACAAAGCCTTCCAGGATTTTGCTGCCCGCCGTCGTCGGCACCCCCTCGGTGCAGATGATGTCTTTGACGGCCACCGGCACGCCCAGCAGCGGCGTGCTCTCGCCGTTGGCCAGCCGCGCATCGGCCGCTTTGGCCTGCGCCAGTGCCATCTCATCGGTAATCGTGAGATAGCTTTGCAGGTCGTTGTCCACTTCAACGATGCGATCCAGCATTGCTTCAGTGACGGCAACACTGCTAATTTCGCCACGCCGCAGCGCAGTCCGCAATTCAACTAGGGAAAGTTTTGAAATATCCATGGGTGTTTTGTGGAAGTAATTGAGTAATTAGTAATTGGGTAATTGAACGCGCCAATTACTAATTACCCAGTTACTCAATTACTTAATTACGCACTGCCTCCATCATCCAGCACCGCCTGAACCACAAACTGGTTCTCTTTTTGCTGCGGGGCATTGAAGAGGAGATCGTCCATCGGTAAAGAAGGTTCGGCCACGTCGGGCCGCATGATATTTTGTTGGGCAATGGCGTGGGAAGTGGGGGGAACGCCGTCCAGGTCCAGCTCGTTGAGCCGTTCGGCATAATGCAGGATGGCGGAGAGCTGCTCCAGGTACTGCTGCTTTTCCGCCTCGGTTAGCTCTAAACGGGCCAGGTGGGCAATTTTTTCAACATCGGCGAGGGTTAGGGACATGGCACATCCTTGCTAATAGTCAATGGTTAACGATCAATTGTCAATGAATGACGCGGCGTGTGCGGCGCTGAAGCTTATTCGTTGGGGTTGGGTGCGGCCGTTTCTTCCACACCATCTTCCGCTTCTTCCGCTTCTTCCGCTGCCTCCGCTTCCATTTCGGCCTGGCGCAGGTGGTAATACTCCTCGTCGGTCCAGAAGTTTTCGCGGTCAGTGAGCTTGTCGATGTAGAGGACGCCGTTGAGATGGTCAATTTCGTGCTGGAAGATGCGGGCGGTCCACCCTCTCAGGCGCAGCTTAATCGGCTGACCCCGGCGGTCCTGAGCCCGCACGCGCACCGCGTAGGCACGTTCCACCTCGCCCACGTACCCCGGAATCGACAGGCAGCCTTCGACGCCATCCACCACCTCGCGCGATTCCCACACGATGCGCGGATTGGCGATGACAAACAGCTCCCGGCTGCCGGGAATATCGTTGCCTGCTTCATCCGATTTGGGCAGTGTTTCGATAACGGCCAGCTGGATGGAACGGCCGATTTGCGGGGCAGCCAGCCCTACGCCGCTAGCGGCGCGCATCGTTTCAATCATATCGTCGATAAGGGTTTGCAGCGCATCATCAAACTTGGTAACCGGACGCGCTTTGGTGCGCAATACCTCATCAGGCAGGGTAACTATCTTCAGTTCAGTCATAACTTGGTATTATCTGCGGAATGGAGGAGTGGGCAAGGGGAAGTGGCGAGTGAAAGGTGAAAAGTAGCGAGTGGCAAGTGAATGGTAAGCAGCATACCTGCAACTTGCAACCTGCTGCCTCTTCCCTTACAGCGGCGGTACATCGCCGGGCGTGCGATCCGGGATGCGGTCTTGCTCTACGGTTTGTTTGTACACGTCCAGCAGCAGGGCGTACTCTTTGTGGCGCGTGCCGCGCTGGCGGCGGTTTTGCTGTTCCAGCATATTTTCCAGCTGGGCAAAAATATCGCTCTGGATCACGCTGGGGTAGGGGACGTTTTCAAAAACCAGGTTGCTTTCGGCGCCCGCCGTTTCAATATCCACATTGCCATAGTTAAAAATGGTGTGGATCAAGTTTGGGGTGTAGGCATTGACGTTTTGGATGTTGCTAAGAGGTGCTTGTTTACGACTTTCCCCGAAGCCAAACGGCCGTCTATCAATGTCAACAATCAGCCGATCGGTCAGCTGAAACATGTCGTTGCGCCAATCTTCCACCCGCCAGATCAGCCACAAAATGTCAATGGCGTACCCGATGATAAGTGCAGGCAGCAGCTGCCGGAAGGTAAACTGGAAGTAGTAAATCAGCACGAAGCTTAGAAGCACCCCCAACAGTGCCAATCCTAGCGGCAGCGCCGATTCAATGATCACCACAATGAAATGTTTGCGATAAATGATGCCATCTTCTGTTTCCACCCGCCAGTAATAACGCTGGCGGAAGCGGAACCACAAGCTGTCTTTATAGGTTGGGCGTACGGGTGGCAGCGACGCCGCTTTTTCACCGACGGGTTCGTACTGCGGCCGTACCGCAAAATGTTCGCTAAACGTTTGCCGCAGCAGCGTTTGCTCACGGCTGGCGTCCAGCGTTTTCACCATTTTGCTCTGCCGATCCAGCGTTTCCTTCACGCGGATGGGGTCGTCGATGTTGTCAAAAAAGATGGTGCCAAAAGCCGACGCGGTGGTGATACGCGCCGTGCCAAAGTTGAGCAAGTTGGCCAAAAATGTAGGTCTAACGATTTCCACACTTTGTACCTGATTAATGCGCGCCGTTTTTATGTCAACTCGAAAGGTGCGCAGATCGAATTCCCGGTGGACCACCCGCTTGTTGGTCACCACAAAATAGTCGTTAGACCAGTCTAAAATTTGAAACAGCAAGATGACAAAAAATATAAAGAGAAAGATGCCAGGTACCCACACGCGAAGTCGGTACAGGAAAGCTTCGGCAGGCTGCCCGTTGAAAAAGAGAAAAAGCAGTCCAGGGATGGCAAACAGCCCCAGCAGCGGGAAAAAGATTTGTACCAACAGGTACCAATGGCTGCGTCGGGCGCTAAACTGCACCAGCTCATCGGGCAAAATGCTGATGACGGAATGACGTCGCTTGGCTTTGGCAAACAGCTTTTGCGCTTCAGCAAAGGCCTGATCCGGCAGACCGGCAACAACGCGCTCTTCCTCATCGATCAGCTCTACTTCGGGGGCAAGCTCATGCAGCGCATCGGGATACTGGTTGAGAAAGCGAACGAAGTTGATGCCGTTGATGATCAGCAGGATGGCCGGATTGCCCTGGCGCGAATCGGCTTTCACGTTGGCGGGGTGCACGTTGGGCACAAACAGCCAATCTTCGCCAAAGTAGTCGCCCGCCAGGTAATTTTTGCTGTTAACCACGTAGGAATCGTTTTCGATGTCGTTTTTGCGAGCTTCGGCATACAAACGGCCGCTTTTCACAATATACAGCGAATCGGCCACATCCCCCTGGTAGGCCACCATCGCTCCATTTTCGTAGCGCACTTCATCGGTAATAAGTGCCAACGCCTCAATTTCATCTTCGGTTAGTTCTTTGAAGAGAGAGTGCTGCGCTAAAAATTCCGCCTTCGTTACCATACTGCTGTCCCTAGGAAATCTACATAACGTTGGGAATCATTTTAACATAATCAAATGGGCAGGGGAAGTGTGCCGTTTTAGCCGCTGGTTACAGCCAGATTTTGGGACCAACGTCGGCCAACACACCAGGGAAGCGCAGGATGACGGCCGTATCCGGCACCGCCATCTCCCCATCCCGCACCAGGACGGCCGTTCCACTCAATAAATCCACGTACTCCCCGTCTGGCAGCGGCGTCGGCTGCACGTCCACTACGCCCGAAACGTTGAAGACGCCGTACAGCCCTCCCCCTTCCGCCTGCCAGAGGGCAGTGATGGCTGGTTCCGGGGTGAGCAGGGTGAAACGGCCGTCTACCAACACCGGATCTTTCTGAAGCTGACACAGCCGGGTGAGGGTCGATTGCAACTCATACGCTCCCCAACGCACCTTGTCGATGTCAAATAGGCTGGGCGTGTGTGTTTCTTCGGCTTCCTGCCCGGCGTAGAGCAGCAGTGGGCCATCGTTGAACGCCTGGAACGCGGTCCAGGCCAGCGCCTGCGCCCGGCTGGGTGCTTTAGCCATAATCCGCAGCTGATCGTGGTTTTCCACGCAGCGCATTTTGATGGTGTGGGCCGGGTACACGCCTTTTTGGTACCAGAGGGCGGTGAGGTAGGCGGGTACGGCCGTTGGCTCCACCACCGCCCGCTCCCACAACGGCCAGATGTCGTAGTCGTAGGACAGGTCAAACGCAGCGTGGATTTCGCCGTCGGACTGGGCCACCAGCCCGCGTTGGCGCCGGTCGATGACAAAGCCGGTGTGCACACTTTCGGCCAGCCAGAGCACATCGGGCTTGACGGCGGCCACTTCGCGCCGCGCCCGCTGCCAAAACGCCAGCGGCACCACCGAGGCCACGTCACAGCGGAAGCCATCGACGCCCAGCTTCACCCACATCTTTAGCGCGTCGATGAGGTAATCCCACAGCGCCGGGTTGTCGTAGCGCAGGTCGATGACGTCGCTCCAGTCAGGGACCGTGGTGATGGGACGGCCGTTTTCATCACAGTGGTACCACTCCGGATTCGTTTGCACCGTGACGGCATCATGCGCCGTGTGGTTGTACACCACATCGATCATCACCTTCAGCCCCAGGGCGTGGGCGTACTGCACCAGCAGCTCAAATTCTTTCTTGGTGCCATATTCTGGGTTCACCGCAAAATAATCCTGAATGGAATACGGGCAGCCCAGGCCGCCTTTTTTGTTCAGCTGGCCAATGGGATGAATGGGCATAAACCAGACGTAATCCACGCCCATTTCGCGGATGCGCGGCAAATCTTTGGTCACGTCGGCAAAGGTGCCGTTTGGCCCATGATTGCGCACGTAAATTTCATACAAAACCAGGTTGCGCACGTTTTTGGGGGTATCTACAGCCATGTTGTTGGTACCTTTTTGAAACACGAATTGGACGAATGAACGAATGAGACGAATGTGCCTGCTGAAAAAAGATCATGCGAAGGCGCAAAGTCTCTGACAGTCAGGGATAAATCTGTGTCATCTGTGAAATCTGTGGTTTTCAAAGATTTTCCAACTGCCTACAGTGTAATTGGCAGAAAGTTTTTCAAAATAAATGAGCGTGGAATCTGCCAATTACTTGAGTAAACCGCAAAAAATTGCGCTTTTTTCTTCCAAAAACTTTGTGCGGTTTACTAGACAGCTATTTGTCCCATTCGTCAATTCGTTTCATTCGTGATTTTTGCGCGGAAAGAATCCGCGGCTACGTTATGTTAATTCGGCGGGCAGCGCGAAGGTGCCGTCCGGGTTGGGTGGGAAATCGACAAAGCCGGTGATGGCATCCAGGTTGATTGGGCCATAGATGTGAGGGAATTGGTGGCCGCTTTCGTAACAATCTTCGTAGACCAATTTGGCTGTCAGTTTGGCCGGATCAATGAGCAGCAAAATCAGGTTGGCCTGCCCGGCAAACATCGCATTGGCGGGCATCAGCACCTGCTCCGCGGTGGAGCAGTGAATGAAGCCCTCGCTCGGCAGCGAAGCGGTGCGGTATTCCCCGGCGGCTACGGCCGTTTCCCAGTCGTTCATGGTGGTGATATGCAAAATTTGTGTCATGCGCACTACTATCCCTAACGGCGTTATAAACTTCAACGGCCGTTTGTATGATGAACTGACATTGACAAACACAACCCTTTATTTTTATACTCCGCCATCTTTGCCCAAAGCTT
>CAUJGI010000530.1 GCA_963169155.1 Chloroflexota bacterium | reverse complement strand
TTGCTTTTGGCCGCGGCCACCAGGCCGCTTTCGCTTTGGTAGAGGCCAGTCACATGATCGGGCAGCTGCCACTGCGGCCAGCGGTGCATGATTTCGGCGGCGTCGAGCAGCTCGTAGGGGATGTTGAGGGCGGCAAGGCTGTTGGTGTAATCAGTGAGGGGCAGGCGGGAGCCAGCGGGGGACAAATCCAGGCCGCCCGTTTGGTAAACCAGCTGCTCATTGGCGTCGGCGGCAACGGCCGTCCACGCTCCGTAAGCCGCCTGGGCCAGTTTGACATAGGTTGTGTTGTGGTACGAAAGGCGAATGATGCGAGAATGGTCCTGTGAGCCGCCGCGCACGTGACCCAGGGAAAACTGCTCTAACCCCAGGACGTCTGCCCCTACCTGCCGCGCCAGCCAGTAGGCTGCGGCGCTGCCAATCCCCCCTAAACCTAACACCAGGTATTGAAACGCTCGTTTCCCAATCGGTTCCTGCACTGTTTCATCTCCACAATGATTGTCTATCTGGTTTCTCTTGGGGCAAACAGTTTTCCTGCAAATTGTTAAAAAAGGATGGGGAAGTTTATAACCGTGTGGGCAAATGTCAAGAGATTAGAGCGGGAAACGGCCGTTCCCCGCGCAATGGTGTAGAATACGGCCGTAGTCAACCAACCCAGCCACGCAAACACCTTGCCCACCCCTAAACGGAGGCGTCATGACCTGGCAAACCCAACTCAACGGAGACTCCCTGACCTGGCTCCTGGAGCCAGAAAACCCGGCCGTGCGCTACCTGGCTCTGCGCGATCTGCTGGACTACCCGGCCGATCACCCAGACCTTCGGGCCGCCCAGCAAGCGGCCTATGCCACCGGCCCCATCGCCACCTTCCTGGCAGCGATGAACGAAGCGGGATACTGGGTCAGGCCCGGACCGGGTTACACCAGCATCTATCGCTCAACCGTTTGGGCCATCATTGCCCTGGCGCAGATGGGAGCACGAGCCGACCAGGACGCGCGACTGGCTCGCGCCTGCGCCTACCTGCTAGACCACTCGCTAACGGAAGGCGGCCAGTTCACCATGAAGGGCACGCCGTCTAGCACGATTGATTGTTTGCAGGGTAACCTGTGTGCCGCGCTGCTGGATCTGGGCTACGACGATCCCCGCCTGCCCGGCGCGTATGAGTGGATGGCACGCAGCGTGACGGGTGAGGGGGTGGCGCCGGTTGGGACTGAGGCAACGGCCGTACGCTACCACGCCGCCAACTGTGGCCCGCTGTTTGCCTGCGGCTACAACGGCAATCAATCCTGTGCCTGGGGCGCAATTAAGGTGGTGCTGGCCTTCAGCAAACTGCCACCTGAGCAGCATACGCCGTTGACCCAAAGCGCCTTACAGACTGGTATCGCATTTCTGCTCAGCACCGAACCAGCTCTGGCCCGGTATCCCAGCCGCAACAACACCAGGCCCAGCCCCAACTGGTGGAAGTTTGGCTTTCCGGTATTCTACATTACCGATCTGCTGCAAAACTAGGAGGCGCTGGTGCAGGCGGGTTTGGGCCGGGATGCGCGGTTGAACCAGGCGCTGGACGTGATTCGGAAAAAGCAGGATGCACAGGGGCGCTGGCAGTTGGAGTACAGCTACACGGGCCGAACCTGGGTCGATTTTGGCCCCCAAAAGGAGCCCAACAAGTGGGTTACACTGCGTGCCCTGCGGGTGTTGAAGCAGGTAAGGCATTTTCGGAATTAAAAATGAGCCTTCAATCCGAAAATGCCTCAAGCGAATTCCGAAAAGCATCGAATTTTCACCCAATTATTTCTCGGAATTCGCCTAAATTGAAAAAAACAGCTATGGGAGAAGCGAAAGATGAAAAACAGTAATGAGAGTCAAAAAGTGTTGTCACCAGCAGATCAGGAAGAACTGCTCACGGCGTTAAAAGAGCGTTTTGAGCAAAACATGAAGCGCCATGAAGGGCTGGAATGGGCCAAAGTTGAAGCGAAGCTGGAAGCCAACCCGGCAAAACTGTGGTCGCTGCATGAAATGGAACGCACCGGGGGTGAGCCGGATGTGGTTGGTTATGATGAAAAAACGGCCGTCTACACCTTTTACGATTGCGCCGAACAAAGCCCAAACGGCCGTCGCAGCCTGTGTTATGACCGGGCGGCGTGGGAATCGCGCAAAGCGAACAAACCGGAAAGCAGCGCTATGGAGATGGCCGCCAGCATGGGCATCGAGATGTTAACGGAAGAGCAATACCGCGCGCTGCAACAACTGGGCCATTTCGATACCAAAACGTCCAGCTGGGTGCAAACCCCGGCCGAGATCCGCAAACATGGCGGCGCTATCTTCTGTGACCGCCGCTACGATCACGTTTTCACCTACCACAACGGGGCAGAGTCTTACTATGCCGCTCGCGGCTTTCGTGGCTGGCTAAAAGTGTGATTTTGTCCGCGAGCTGAATGAAAATCCACAGATTTCGCAGATTACGCAGATTTTTGTTTTTATCTGTGCCATCTGTGTACTCTGTGGATGTTTTTCGTAGGAGGTGGGGCGTGAAGCTATCTCACTCGCAAACCTATCGCATCACGCTGGACCAGATTCGCCAGTATCGTGCAACGATAGCTTTGTCGATTTTGCTCAT
>CAUJGI010000529.1 GCA_963169155.1 Chloroflexota bacterium | reverse complement strand
ATAGTGCAGCGCGCCCTCGTCGGTGACGTTGAGCGTGCCGTTGAAGCTGCTGCCGCCGTCGTTGACGAAGGTGGGCTGAATACCGCCGGGCAGGTAGCTGGCCAGCACCAGCGGCTGGCCGATGCGGGATTCTTCACCGTGGCAGGTGGCGCAGTCGCGCACGGCCCAAGCGGCCCCGCCGACGTTATGGTTGATGCTGTACGGCTGGATTTCGCCGCTGATGCGCGGGTTGGCCAGCCCCAAATCGGCCAGTCGTTCGGCGATGAGGCTGACTTTGGCGTCGCTGTCCAGGATGAGTTCGCTGGGGGTGAGACGGCCGTTCCCATCCCCATCAAACAAATCAACAATCTCGGCTGCATAGTCGTCGCCATCAAACCAGGCGGCCTGCAAATCTTGCTCGCGCACGGGCCGTTCCGGTTCGCCGTAGACCCAGAACCAGGTGGAGACCAGGTTGTGCGGGGCGAGGGTGGTGCTGCCGTCGGCGTTTTCGCGGGGCAGCAGCACCGGCTCGTAGCCCGTCACCAGGCTGCCGGATTGGCCAATCTCCCCTTCAATGCCGCGATAGGCGGTGAGCGGCGTGCCGTCGGCCTGCAAGGTGGTCCAGTCCACCGATCGCAGCGCTGGCGCATAAATGTCGCCGATGTGGCACGATTCGCAGCTCACGGCGTCCATGTGCCGATCTTTGTAGGGCAGCCAGTTGTGCGTCACCTCGATGCTGTGGCAGTCATCGCAGCGGCGCAGGCTGTTGTCGTACTGCGGAGCCAGCGTGCCCTGGGCGCTGGACCCTTTGGCAAACTCGTGCAGCGGCCGATAGAGGTATTCGCCAAAGTCCAGGCGGCGCGGATCAAACACCAGGTGGTCCAGTTGATCCTCGTCCGTCTCCTGGTAGTAAACCGGGTTGTTGAGCGCGTAATGGCAGTCCACGCAATCGACGACGCGCTCCAGGTGAATGTCCCAGGAGCGGGAGAGCGTCTCTTTGTCGGCCAGGTTCAGCCCAGAGTTGAGCAGCCGCTGTGGCGACATCACCTGCCCGGTGGTGAGGGTGCTCCAGTCGCCGGTTTGCAGCTCGGTGAGGGTGAACGGGGTGCTGAGATCGGTGTGAACGACGCCGTGGCAGCTGCCGCAGTTGGCGTTGGTCGGGTCCTGCACGTTGATAAGGCCGTCGCGCAGCAAGCCATCTTCGTCAAAAGCGTCGGCGTTGTATTGGAAACGGCCGTCTCCCATCTCTGTCACCACCGCCGTCCCCGCCAAAGTTGCTGTGCTGGCCCAGGCAAAATCGCCCGCCTGCATCGCGGCAATGCGCGCCGTGTTGTCGGCCTCAGGTAGATGGCAGAGGAAGCAGTTCATCTCCGCCACGCCAGACTGCTGCCAATCCCAGCCCACCAGTTCGCCTGTCGCCGGATCCACAATGCTGGCATCCAAATTGTCAGCATCGGGGGCCAGGCTGAGCAGCGGTTCGCCGTCGCGGCTGGTGACGGCCGGGCCGCCGCCCACGTGCCGGTCGCTAAACAGCATCAGCCAGCCGGGCGTGGTCAGGTCTACTGCGTCGTCGCCTTCGGGTGTCAGGGTGTGGTAAACCAGCGGATTCCATTTGCCAAAGGTGCCGGTGCTGATGTCCCAGGAACGGCCGTTGCCCGTCTCCCCCGGTGCACTTAATTCACTCAAACCGACATCCACATGGAAGCTGTGTTCGGCAATAAACTCGGTGTCATGACAGGTGCCGCAGGTGGCCATGGTGGAGATGGGTGCGCCGCTGTCCAGGACGTTACGGCCGTCGGCATCCAGCAGGGCAAAGTTGGGATGCAGCGGCGGGCCAGTGGGTGTGGGTTCCGTTGGTGTGTCGTCCTGGGCCAGGGTTTGCTGGGCAATCAGCAGCACCGCCGCCAGCCCCAGCAGGGCCATCAACCAAAATCTCGCGGATGGAAGGTGAAATTTTCTTAGATCGTTCATCGAAAATCCGTGTTTTTACCCTCACCCCAGCCCTCTCCCACAGGGCGAGGGAGCCAGATCCCCTCCCCCTCTCAGGGGGAGGGTTAGGGTGGGGGTCATTTTTTAATCCTGATATGCCCCGGTGAATTGATCGCGGCCGCCCCATTCCATCGGGTCGCCGAAGTAACCGAGCGCTTCCCAATCCATACGGCCGTTTTCCCCATGGCAGTCCGTACATTGCAGCGCGTCTTCTTTGGGCTGCACCATGTGCGACAGGTTCCAGTACATCTCCGTGGGGGCAAAATCATACGACCCGCTGAACAACATGCCGGTGGCTTCCGCTCCCAGTTCGGCCGCTAATGCCCAGTCGAATTCGGTCCAGTAGCCGCCCTCGCCCACCGTTTTGGGCTGGATCAGGTAGCTGTTCACCGTATCGTAAATCTGGTTGCCGGTGTGTACTTTGAACGGCCAGATAAGCGAGTTGGCATCGTCGATGCTGCCCAGCGGCTCGTTAATCTTCGTCGTCTGGGTGGGGTCGATGAGATCGCCCAACAGATAGCGGTCCGACGTGCCGTTGTACCAGATGTAATCGGGCATGAAGCCGCGCTCATAAATAAAGCTGCCCTTGATGCGCAGGTACACGTGCGGATCTTCAGGAATGGTTGCATCACCGGCAGCAGACCAGTCCCAATCCATCTTGGTTGGCTCGCGCACCGCCCCTTCCGGGATGTGGCAGGTCTGGCAGGCTACCGTATCGACATGATCGTTGATGCGGGCATCCTCGTGCAGGGTGCTGTTGTGGCAGTCAGTACAGGCCACCTGGTTTTCGCTGTTTACGCTCACCGACATGGCCCGCCCCTGAATCTGGTGATCGTCCGTTTTGTGGCAGTCGATGCACTGGAAGTCGTAGCGGCCCATGTGCACGTCAATCTCTTCCGAGGGGAAGTAGAGGCTCTCATCCATGTCGCCGTGTTTGACGGCATTGCCGCCGCCGCCGTTGAAGTGGCAGCTGCCGCAGTTTTGCCGCGTCGGGGAAGCCACGCTTTGCGCGGCCGCCACCAGGTCGAGCCCTTCGGCGGGACGGCCAGCCGTGCTTTTGCTGTACAGGCCGGTATCGGCGTGGCAAACCAGGCAGTCGACGTTTGTCTCTTCGCTAAAATCAAACGTGTCGTCCTCCCAGCCATAGCCTGCATGACAGCGAGTGCAGCCCGGTTCGTTACCCTGGATGCCGATGCAGTAATTGTTGATCTGGTTGGCCTTGCCGATGGTGACCGGCTCGTCGCGTCCGGGCAGCAGCACCGGCTCACTTTCCCACGTCCAGTGCACGGTTTGCATCATCTGGTGGCTGGCATCTTCGTGGCATTCGAGGCAAACGGCCGTAACCTCCGGCCCCGTCGTCAATGGTCCTTGAATCAGGTCGGTGTGGTCTGTGTGGGGGATCGGATCATCTACGTTGGCCCACGGCTCGTCGGCTTTTACTGGTTCATTGGGAATCCAAATAATGATGGGAATCGCAACGAGGAGCAGGGTAGTGGCTAATCCAACAATCCAAATGTATTTGAATGTCTTCATTGGTTCTCTACTCTTCAGGGGTGGGTCAGACAGAATCAAAGCACAGATGAACAACCTGTCATCTAGCCATTTCTGTCCGATTCAATTGATAAATGCCGCAGAAAGCCCCCCTTAAAAACTGGCTTGGTGCGGAAACAGGTTGCTCAGGCCAAAACGTTTGTCTGGCGGTCGAGGGCATCGCGCATAATCTGGCGCATTACGCTCAGCACTTCGATGATGCGCGGATCGGCCAGGCTGTAGACCACCGTCTGGCCATCGCGTTCGGTGAGTACCAGCGAACGCTGCCGCAGCACCTGCAAGTGGCGCGATACGGTCGGCTGGGGCATCCCCAAATCATCGGCCAGGGCAGAGACGTAGCGCGGTTCGCCATGCAAGGCGTATAAAATTTGAATCCGCTTGGGGTCGCCTAACGCCTGGCAGATATTGGCGTGTAATAGTTCTAACTCTTCGATTTGGGGAATTTCCATCGGTCCACCTTATAACTTATGCATCTATTCGCCTATCCGAATACATTGGTAGTATAGGAGATGGCCCGAACGGCCGTTAGCGAGGGGTGTCACCCAGTTATTGTGACAAATGTCACAAACGCGCTTTGGCGAGATTCGGCCGTTTCCCACCACGCCTTCACCGTAGGCAGACGGCCGAAACAGCGGTATGATCGAAACATGATCCTGATGCGTATTGTGGTCTTCTTTTTCGGGCTATTTTTAGCAGCGTACACCTTTCTTTCCGCGACGCGCACCTTTGTGCTGCCGCGCAGCGCCTCGGTAAAGCTGACGCGGGTGGTTTTCTTGGCTGTGCGCGCCTTGTTTAATCTGGCGATGAAGACGCTGCCTACTTACGCGCAGCGGGATGAGCTGATGGCGCTTTATGCACCGATCAGCCTGCTGCTGATGGTGCCCGCCTGGCTGTTTCTCAGCGGCCTGGGTTTTGCTGGTATGTTTTGGGCCATGGGCATCACCCCCTGGCACGACGCTTTCCTCCTCAGCGGTTCATCCATTCTCACCCTGGGGTTTGCCACGGCTGACACCACGCCCCAAACGGTCGTGGCCTTTGTGGAAGCCACAACCGGGCTGATCCTGGTGGCCATGCTCATCTCCTACCTGCCCACGATGTACAGCGCCTTTTCCCAGCGGGAAGAAGCCGTTTCCTTGCTGGAAGTCCGCGCCGGAGCGCCGCCTACAGCCCCTGAGCTGGTCTGGCGGCTGCACGGATTGGGCAATTTACAGTCGTCGCAAAATTTTTGGGATTATTGGGAACGTTGGTTTACCCAGCTGGATGAAAGCCATACCTCGCTGGCGGCGCTGGTCTTTTTTCGTTCGCCGCGAGCGCACCAGAGCTGGGTGGTGGCCGCCGGAGCGGTGTTGGATGGTGCGGCGCTGTTTCTTAGCGCGGTGAGGCGGCCAGAAAACGATCCGCCCTCACACGCCCTGGCCATTCGCGCCGGGAACGTGGCCCTGCGGCACATTGCCGATGCCTTCCAGGTGCATTACAACGCCGATCCGCATTACCCGGAAGACCCCATCAGCGTCACCCAGGCCGAATTTAACGAGGCGTATGACCGATTGTTGAGCCAGGGCGTGCCCATGCAGCCGGATCGCGAGGCGGCGTGGCGGCACTTTGCCGGCTGGCGGGTTAACTACGACAGCGTGCTGGTGGCCCTGGCCCGCCTGACGATGGCGCCGGAAACATCGTGGCTGTCTGACTTTACCTTTGTGCCCGCGGTAACAGAAATGGGGCAGACAAGCGGCCGTTTGCAGAAAGTACGGTAATCGGTGAACGGTTGTCAGTATTCGGTTGAATACCTTCTTCAATGCAAAAAACACTACCTTTGCAGTTTTCAATCTAACCAGAGAAAGTGTCATACCCGCGAAGGCGGGTATCCATCTTGTTCACCGGAGTGGATTCCCGCTTTCGCGGGAATGACAAGCAAATAATACATACATAGAAAAAAAGGCACCGCCTACAAGCGATGCCTTTCTCAAAAGTTCCTCAGGTTAATGACAGCTTATTCCGTGGGCGGGCTGCCGGTGGTAAAGGACCAGGTGTACGTCTGCCCATCAGCCACGACGGTGGCGGTGTAGGTGCTGTTGGCCAGCAGGGGGGAACGGGGCATGATCACAACAGCGTCCTGTTCATTGAGGATTTTGCGGCCGGTGGCCTGGGCATAGTTGTCCGGGTTGCTGTAGGTGGTCTCGGTAAAACGGCAGCTTTCGATAACACGGCCGTTTACCGCTAGCGAATGACTGGTTACCCGAGGCGTGGTGCTGCCATCCCCCAACTGCAAGACGATGGGTGCGCCGGCGGGACGTTGATACCCCGGGCAGCTGGCCAGCGGATCGGGCCACTCGAACAGGCTGTGGCGCACCACCCAGGTGGTGGTGCCGTCCCCGGGGAAGTAGAGGGGGTAGGTCGTGCCGCTGCCGCTGCCCTGTTCCGAGCGCACATCCAGCACCGCCGCCATGCGGAAGGTGCCGTTAGGCGCGTTAAAATTGCCATAACCCACCGTCTCCAGCGCGAGATTAATGATAGGCACCAGGTGGAAGGGCGCCGAAAT
>CAUJGI010000528.1 GCA_963169155.1 Chloroflexota bacterium | reverse complement strand
GCAAGTTCAGGCGGTGGCTTGACCGGTCCAGCCGCCGCTGCATAGCTCGTTCCAAACGAGACTGCCAGCCGTCCAGCCGCTGCCGGTTCCCGGCAATGCCCACGCGCGGGCTTAAATGGCTGAGCGACCGCTTGAGCGCCTGCACCTGCCAGCGCTGCTGCCCGATCTGCTCCAGCACCAGGTTTTTCATCTGCTGCTGGATGGCCTGGAAATACGGCCGTAACTCACTCACGTCCGGCACCGCCAGCTCAGCCGCCGCCGAAGGCGTTGGCGCACGCAAATCGGCCACAAAATCGGCAATGGTAAAATCCACCTCGTGCCCCACGCCGCTGATGATGGGATGCTGCGCGGCAAAGATGGCCCGGGCCACCCCCTCATCGTTGAAGGCCCACAAATCCTCCATCGAGCCGCCGCCGCGGGCCACGATGATGGTATCGATGTCGTGACGGCCGTCCAGCCAGCGCAGCGCCCGCACAATCTGCGGCGGCGCGTCGGCCCCCTGCACCAGCGTCGGCGCAATGAGCACGGAGACGAGCGGATAGCGGCGGCGCAGCACGTTGATGATGTCGCGCAGCGCCGCGGCATCGGCCGAGGTAACAATGCCGATTTTGCGGGGAAATTGGGGGATGGGTTTCTTAAATTCGGCGTCGAACAAGCCTTCGTCGGACAACTTTGCCTTAAGCGCTTCAAAAGCGGCGGCCAGGTCCCCCTGCCCCAGCGGCGATAGTTGCTCGGCGTAGAGCTGGTACACCCCGCTGGCTTCGTAGACGGAGATACGGCCGTTGACCACCACCGCGTCCCCATCCTGCGGCTGGAAGCGAATCCGCTCGGCTGAAGTGCGCCACATCACGCATTTGAGCTGTGATTTGTCGTCTTTGAGGGTGAAGTAGAGATGACCCGAACGGGCGCGGGTAAAGTTGGAGATCTCGCCGCTGACTTCCACATCTTGCAAGCGGTAATCAATCTCAAACAGCTCGCGAATGTACTGGGTCAGTTCTGAAACGGACCAGGCGTCTGAGGAAATGCTGGAACTGCGTAAAAATGCCATATCTTTCTAAATTTTCCCGGAAACTCCTGGAGCAGCTACCCACCTTAGGGCAGTTTCCGGGAAAATATCACTACTTGTTTTCATTCTGGGCGCGCCACTCATGGTATTCTGGCACATCTTCGCCCACAGACCAAAAGAAGAAGTAGGCACCCATCGGCCCCATGAATTTGAACTGCTTGCAGAACTGCTTCTCACGCTTGTTGTATGGCTGGCCGTCCATGGTGCGCAGGTAGTTGTGGAAGGAGCCATGTTTGGCGATCAGCTCCTGGCAGATCCGGGCATTGGTGATGGTCGCCTGGATTTTACGGCCGTTCCTCACAATCCCCTTGTCCTCCACCAACCGCTCCAAATCGACCGGCGTGAAGGCGGCTACCTGGTCCACATCAAACTGGTTAAACGCCTGCTGAAAACCGGGCCACTTGTTGCGAATCACCTGCCAGCTAAAGCCAGCCTGAAACACCGCCTGGGTAATCTTCTCCAAATATCCGGCATCATTGTCCGGCATGGCGCGGGGTGGAATTTCATACTGGGGTTCAGACACGAGCAACTCCTTTTTTGTAGCCGCGGATTCTTTCCGCGCACAGGGAGCGCAGTCAGAAACTGCGGCTACCATCAAACCAAATAGAACATTCGCTCTAATTGTAAAGCGCCCGCTGACAAGTTGCAACCGCAGCTTGTCAGCTGTTCAGGCTCCATGCTACAATCGCCCCACTTCACATTGGAGGTGAAAAAACTGGAAAGTTTAGAGTTAGCGCATTTGTTGGTAGAGACCATCTTAGATAAAAAAGGCAGCGACATCACGCTGCTCGATTTGCGGGAGCAGGCAGTTTTTGCCGACTATTTCCTCATTTGCAATGGCGAAAATGAACGTCAGCTGCGCGCCATGGCCAACGGCATTGCCCAGGACGCCAAAGAAAAAGCCCGAGCCCTGGCCAAAAGCATAGAAGGTTCACCTGAATCTGGCTGGGTGTTGGTCGATTTTGGCGATTTGCTGGTACACCTGTTTTCGCCAGAAACACGAGACTATTACGATTTGGAAGGGCTGTGGGACAAAGCTCACATCGTTATGCGAATGGCGTGAGTGTTCCGTCTACCATCAACAATGAAAAAGCCTGGCTTCTGCAACAGAAGGCCAGGCTTTTTGATTTTACAGGTGCGACGCAGTTGCCAAAGTGCAGCGCCCCTTGTTTACTCGCGAATCCAGCTTTCCGTGGCACGGGTCCAGGTGACCAGCTCTTCGGGCTTAAAGAAGAGGTTGGCCTCTTTGACGCCGTTCTCCGGGCTGTCGGAACCGTGAACGAGGTTACGGCCGATTTCCATGCCAAAGTCACCGCGAATGCTGCCAGGGGTGGCTTCGGCTGGCTTGGTCGCGCCGATGGTGGACCGGGCGGCGGCGATGGCATCTTTACCTTCCCACACCATGGCCAGCACCGGACCGGAAGTGATGTAAGTAACGAGATCGTTGAAAAACGGCCGTTCCTTATGCACAGCGTAATGTTGGTTGGCCAGCTCCTGGCTCATCTGGATGAACTTCATCCCCAACAGCTTCAGCCCACGCCGCTCAAAGCGGGCCACAATTTCCCCCATCAGACCGCGCTGCACGCCGTCTGGTTTTACCAAAATCAGTGTACGTTCCATAAAATATTGCTCCATTCTTTTGAATTTTGTAAGCGCCCAACCCTTTCTAGGGTAAAGGCAGCGCCTCGGCGCTTCGCGCCTGGCGCTGCCGAAGATCGTGGGGTTTTTTTCAGTTTTCGGGGTCAAAATGACCCCAAAAACTGAAAAAAACCAATCTTCCTCCCCGTACGGGGCGCGAAGCGCCCTCGTGCGGGATGTCAACTGAACGTTTACTTGATTTTTGACATAAAAAGAGGCAGCTGGGATTGCTCCGCTGCCTCTTCAAATTGTAACTTTCGTCAGGATGTTGTGCGTATCCCAACTGAACCGGTCTAATTGTCACTCAAACGAACCGAACTCGCAAACCCTACATCTGATCCAGCGCAGTGCGGTAAGAGACCAATGCTTTTTGCAGCTGGCCGTTGCGCATGTAGGCATCACCCAACACCTGCGACAAAGCCGGGGTGCGCGGGTGCGCGTCGGCCGCTTGCTCCAGCTCGGCGATAATTGTCATCATGCCGGCACCTTCAGCCACGAGACCTTTAAATTGGGCCAGAGCTTCAGCCAAACGGCCGTCATCCAACGCGGCGCGAGCCACGGTTAGACGGGCCTCATCCACGCTGTACGCCCCAGTAGTGGGCTCCAGCACTGGCTCAAACAGATCATCGTCCAGCTTTTCGGGCGTAGTCGGCGGTGTGGGTGACCGCAGCGGGCCGGTATCGGGCAGTTCAATCTCTTCAACCGGGCCAACCAGGGTGGCCTCTTCTTCGGCGGCCAGCCAGGTTTCCATGTCCACGTCAGGCAAGGCGCGTAGCCAGCCCGTTTCACTGATGATCGAATCTTCCGTGCGCCGGTCGAGCCAGTCGGGCAGCTCGGCATCAATGTCATCGTCGCCAGGGCCGGGTTCGGTGGGCATGTGGATGGGTACGACCGTCGCCATCTCCTCCTGTGCCCGGTCCGCTTCGTCGGTCAGCGTCTCAAGATCTTGGGCCATCCAGCCCGGCATCTCCGGCTCGACGTCCACGTCTTGCACCGTGGGCAGCTCATCCAGTGCCGCCCCCTGACGCGCCGCCAACTGCTCCAGCCACGCCATCGACGCCTCATCATCTTCAGGCATTTCGGAAATGATGTCCGGCTCAACCGGCAGCAATTCGTCCGGCGCAGGCTCAGCCCACTCGGGTTCCGGCTCGGCGGCTCTGGCCGGAGCATTATCGGTGACAAACATGGCGTCTTCGCTGGGCTTGATGGGCGGCGGTTCCATCTCCACGTCCATCAAGCGGTCGTCGCTGAGCAGCTGCTCCAGCCACGCTTCGGGATCATCCATCATGTCGGCCAGATCAAACTGGTCGGATGACACCTCGGCAACGGCTTCGAGCGCTTCATCCTCATCTGCCTCGTCGAAATCATCAGCCTCTTCCCATATGTCGGCCAATTCTGGCGTCGCTAACGGTTCTGGCTCGGTCTCAGGTTCTGGCTCTTCTTCAACCACAGCTGCGGCGGCATTACCGGTGACAAACATGGCGTCTTCGCTGGGCTTGATGGGTGGTGGCTCCATATCAATGTCCAACATCGTGTCGCCGCTGAGCATTCGCTCCAGCCACGCTTCGGGATCGTCATCCATGTCGAAATCCAGACCCGCGTCAAAGTCAGCGGTATCGGCCGTTTCATCGGCAGCCAACAACGGATCATCGCCTTCACTTTCGGCGTCGATTGATGCCGCGTCATCCAGCTCTTCTTCATCCACCATCTGGTAAATCCAGCCGACGGCCGCACCAGGGTCCTCAGGAATATCATCCAGGTCTACATCATCCAGCAGCGAGTCGATCAGCTCATCGGCCGTGTCTTCGCCCGACGCAGCATATTCTGTCAGTTCGTCCGGTTCGGCCGACACCGCAGGTTCGTCGGTAACAAACAGGGCATCTTCGCTGGGCTTAATGGGCGGCGGTTCCATCTCCACGTCCATGACGCTGTCGTCGCTAAGCAGCTGCTCCAACCATGCTTCAGGATCGTCGGCCATTGCCTGGAGATCAATATCCCCGGCCACGTCAGCGGGGGCCAGGTCCGGTTCTTCATCGTCGTCGAACACGTCTTCGTCCCACATCTCAACGGCCGTTTCCGGGGCAGCGGCCGTTTCCCACACCTCAGGTTCAGCCTCCGCCTGTTCGATCCAGTCAAGGGCCGCATTGAGTTCTTCGGTGGAGAATGCCAGGGGGAAGACGGCCGTTTCCGGCACCGCCACACC
>CAUJGI010000527.1 GCA_963169155.1 Chloroflexota bacterium | reverse complement strand
ATGAGCAAAGAGGTCCTGCTTAATAATCGATCAGGTCACCGAATTTGAGGTTAAGCAGTTGGTCAAGACCTGTGCCTTTATCAGTGGCCAGGTAAAGATATGCAAAGAAAGGCGTCGGCACATTGCCGACGCTTTTTATTTTTCTGCCAGCTGAAATGTTAATCAACAATGCCTCGGTGTGCCGTCTACGGCCGCTGTTGCAGGAATATGCGCCGCCGGTTTGCCTTAATCTAGCCCACAAATACCGCCCGTAAATTTCCTCAATCTAATCCTAAAAAAAGGAGGCCAACCTGTGCGCCAGTTGAGCCTGCTGCCTCAAGGAACATGGCTGCAAAACGGCCGTTTCACCACCCCCCTTCCCGCAGATACACCCATCATTGTCTCCAACGGCGTCGGCGTGGATTCCGTCGCGCTCCTGGTAGAGCTGCACCGGCTCAATGTCGTTCCTGACGCCATTGTCACGGCCCTGGTGGGGCGGGCCGACTACGGCAACGAACACGGCCGCTTTTACCACTACCTGCCCATCCTGGAAGCGTGGCTGGCTTCCGTTGGCTTTCCGCCCATTCAGTACGTCTGGTACGAGATGAAGCGACAGGCCAAACATTTTCCCTACTGGAGCCTGGCCGGCAACTGCCTGGCCAATAGAACCCTGCCCTCGATTAGCTTTCGCCGCAACCACAGCTGCAGCCTGAAGTTCAAGGGGGCGGAGATAGATCGCTGGGTCACCGAGCAGTATGGGAAACGGCCCTGTTACCGGCTGGTTGGCTACGACCTGTTGGAGGCGGCGCGGGCGGCCCGCTTTTCCACCAAAACCAAACCGCAGGGGCCACGCTCGCGGGACGTCTTTCTCTATCCGTTGCAGCTGCTGGGATTGGACCGCCAGGGCTGTGAGGCGGTCATTGCCGAAGCCGGACTCCCCACCCCTGGGCTTTCTTCCTGCGTCTTTTGCGCTGCGATGCAGCCCGAGGAGATTGACGAATTGGAGGCTGAAGCACTATGGCTCATCGTCATTCTGGAAGCCCATGCCCAGATTAACCTGAAAAAGATTCGTGGCCTCTGGGGACATGGGGAGCGGATGACTGAGTACATCGCCCGGCGCGGCCTGCTGCCTGAAACCCTGATAGCAGAGGTGTGGACCAAGTGGGTGGCGGCAGAACGCCCCCCGGAGGTGGGTGACAACCCCGAGGCCAATGCCGACGAGGTGCTCTTTACCGAAGTGCAACGCCTGGTCGCGCTGTGCCGCTAACGCTTGTTATCCCCTGACTTTTATTTCCCATCACATCCCAGGAGAAAATCTTATGCAGGAATTCAGTACGAAGCTGACCTTTATTGCCGATCCCGGCCACGGCTGGCTGCGCGTGCCGCTGGTGGACATTGCCGCTTTAGGTTTGGAGACCGCGATCTCCAACTACTCTTTCATTGACGGCCATTACGCCTATCTGGAAGAAGACGGCGACTGCGCCGTTTATTTGGAAGCGTTGTATGAACGCACACAGGTGAAGCCAACCATTCAGGAAGAGTACCGGGAGCACTTCTCCCGCAACCGGCCTCGTTTTGGTGATGCCCAATTTAGCCCTGAGTTCTGGGAGAAGCTGAGGAGTTAACAATGCCCCACATTCAAGTTTTTCACAACCCACATTTTTTGGCGTATCGCGGGGACCATGACCAGATTGTGCCGCCGCTAACCCCTACCGCCTCGGTTCGGGTGCCAGCGGAACTGGCGGCAGAAGAGCAGCTCAGCGCCGCCTACGCCCGAACGCAGCACGGCTATCTCTATGGCAGCTGGTTTCAGGACCCAACCATCATCCCCCACCTGCGCAGCACCTCGGTCGGCGATTTGCTGGCCACCGAAAACGGAGCCCTGTTTGTCGTCGAGAGAATGGGATTTCGCCCGTTCTATCCCACCGCCCGAAACTGGAAGCCCGGGTTGCTCGAATCGATGCGAAACTTGGAGGGAAGCGCTGAACTTGCCCATAATGAGCAGTTGAAAGTGGCGATTCGGGACAGTTTAGTCCAGATGAACCAGGCCCTTCTGGTTGAAGAATATCCGGTAGAGGAAATCCCCCAAGCATGGGGAAATGCCGAAGTAGGGGACCTGGTTGGCAATGATTCTCAAGGATATTATCGGGTGTTTGCCAGGCATCTGGAACCGAAGTGGCGCGCGCTTCTTTTGCAGGAACATCTGCCCCAGGGCAAGATGTGGCGAGACAGCAAAGGCTGGGCTGTTCTTCAGCCTGTTAAGAAGCAAATAAAGTAACTCTGCAAATTGAGATAACGGCTGGTTTTGTTGAGGAGCGGCCGATTAATCTTCAAGATAGGCAGATAACAATAAAAACCAGAGCCAATAGTTGGAACGTGCACCAGAAGAAGTGTGTCCACTGACTACACCAGCAAGCGGCATTGCCCAAGTTTATAAAAAATACAGGGCCAGACCCGTTGCCAGGTCTGACCCTAACGAACACAGTCCCCTCTATACAAAGGGGGTTCATGGCCCTACTTATTTGTTATCTCGCCAGTGTGGGTATCAACGACTAATTGTAATAACCACGAAATTTTCCCACTACAGCTATTTCCAACGATAATCTCATGGCAAGATCAGGTTTGCAGCCCTACATCTATATCTCAAGCTTTGTTCTTTGACTGCTTCTCGTCACACAATGTTCCTCATTGAGCTGAGCGACGGACAGTTAATTCCGCAGCGGCGTGAAAAGCAATAGTCAGCTAGAAATGCTAGTTATCGCCCGATGGCAGTTCATTACAGCCAGAAGGCGGCACGATAGCAACTGGTTCATTAAAATCGAAGTAATTGAGTTCATAAGTGATGGCACCATCGCCGGCAATCCCGTTTAACAAATTACTCGTTCCCTCCCCTTCCATTATCAGACGCACAACATAACCACCTTCTGCGGCGAGATAAATATCACCATTTACCGCAGTGACGTCCGGTGTGGTAGGGTCAACCGGATCCAGATTCGTTTCGTCAAATTCAAAATGATTGGTTAGGACACCATTGATGTTTTCTATGGGTGGCGTTCCCAACATCGCGCCAGTTAAATTCCCTAAAATGCCCCCATCAGCCAGGAAGACAGCAAAAAGATCAGTATTAGGATTACTGCCTTCACTGGCAATACACGCTCCATTGGGCAAGATAAAATAGGTTGTTTCGTTGACCTGAGTAAACGCAAACTCCTGGCCGCCACCAAAGTCGGCTGTGCCGCTGGCCATCGCGCTGAAGGTGCTAGCATTGTTGACTACATCCCGTGCGCCTTCAATAACAATACTGCCGGTGGTCATCGAACCATCGGCACCAGTCAGGGTGGACTCAAACTGTAGTGAAAGGCGATATGAATCCACATCTGGCTCACCGTAATTATTACCAGCGTTAAGGTTGACGGTATCAGGTACGCCTGTATCAGCCTCCGGCATCACCGTAGGCAGTTCGGTTGCCGTCGCTTCTGGTTGGCTGTTGGTCGTTGCCGTGGCCGCAGGACTTGTGGGGCCAGGCACTTCCATAGTCGGACTCTCCGGCGTAGGAATGGCCGTTGCAACTTCTGAGGGCAAACTTAATGTTGGAGCCAATGTTGGTATCTCTGTGCTGTTGGCTTGGCCACCTCCGGTACAAGCTGTTAGAAAAATGAGCAGAAAAGCAAAGCAGGTAGGGAAAGATGCGCGTTTGGTCATGTTTGTCTCCTTGATTATGTTTTATATGCCTGTATCCCATTGCGGTTCACTTGATCAAATAGCTGCTTCATGAGGGCTATATTTGGCCATTTGGTTGGCCAAAAATGCAACAGCCGCTTCTAGAGAAGCAAAGCCAACGGGCGTGACCGGGTTTTCGACTAACACGGGCTGCAGACTTAGTCGCCAGACCCAGCAGTCACCAGCCGGTTCTGCCCAGAGGCGGATGATATAAATGAGCGTTGGCCGTATAATGGGAAAATCCATAGTGGACTGCACTGTAGGCAATGGTCGTCAAAAGATCGTCAAAAACCTATGACCGGATTACAAATTCAACTCTTTGGGGGTTTTGTAACTTGGGCCAATGGTGAGCCTGTCAATCCGTTTGCTATACAGAAAGCGCGTGCCTTGCTGGCCTATCTAGCCCTCCAACCGAATCATCTTCAAGCTCGGTCCGTGTTGGCTGATCTCTTCTGGCCCGATACCAACCCGCAAAATGCAGCCCACAATCTGCGTCAAACGCTGACCTTTTTGCGTCAGGGATTGGCCGCCTACCAGGCCGATGCCGCATTATGGGTAGATCGCCAAACCGTGCGTTTTGCGCCTACAGGGCGCTGCTCGGTAGATGTGTGGCAGTTAGCCGACGAACTCCATAAGGCCACCCCAGCGGCGTTGACTCAGGCCGTGAACCGCTATCAGGGGGCGCTGTTGACTGGCTTTTACCTGAAAAATGCCCCTGAGTTTGAAACCTGGCTGGCTGCCGAACGGGAGCGCTGGCATACGGCCATTTTGCGCTCTCTAACGCAACTTAGCTCGCATCACCAGGCTCGCGGCGAGTATGAGGCAGCCCGGCGTTTTTTGCAGCAGGCGGTTGCCCTGGACCCATGGCATGAACAAGCCCATCGCGACCTGATGCGCCTGCTTGTATTAATCAATGATAGCACCGGAGCTCTTGCCCAATATGAAAGGTGCCGGGAGGCTCTAGAGAGTGGCCTGGGTGTACCTCCTCTGCTAGAAACGCAGGCGCTGGCGGAAGACATACGGGCCGGTCGGCAGTCTATCCCGGCAGTCAGCCATGAAGAGTGGCTACTCCAGTTTGTTGGCCGAGGCAATGAACATGCGCAGCTGGTGCAGGCGTTTCACCTGCGGCGGACTACCCCTTTTTTGCTTTTAGTGGCTGGGGCCTTGGGGATTGGCAAAACCCGGCTGTTGCAGGAGTTCGCCCGATATGTTGGCAGTCATGGTGCGCTTGGCCTTACAGGACGCTGCCTGGCTTTTGAGGTACCCGTGCCGTTCCAGGCGATAAGCATGGTGCTGCGCCTGGGTTTGCCTTTCCTCCGGTCGGCGCTGCCGGCCCCAGAACGTGCCGAGCTGGCGCGTTTGCTGCCTGAACTTGGTCATGCGGCTGAGGGTACGGATGAGGCCGCCCGGCAGCGTTTATTTCTCGCCGTTACAAATTACCTGGCATTGCTGGGCAAACCAGAGCAGCCGCTGGTGCTGTTTTTGGATGATCTACATTGGGTTGATGCTGCTTCGCTTGATTTGCTCCGCTTTTTGCTTTATCAGGCACCCTCTCGGTTGCTGATCGTCGCGGCCTATCGCCCGGAAGATATTTTGGCCGATCATCCACTGCAGCAGATGCAGCGGTCCGTGAGCCGTGATAGACTGGTGGCACAACTCTCGCTACCTCCCCTGGCAGAATCATCTGTTTATGAGCTATCACATTCATTGGTTCAGGAAGAGCAGGTCGCTGAGCTGACCCAATACCTGTGGCAGGAAAGCCGCGGTAATGGTTTTGTGCTGGTAGAACTGCTCCACGAATTAAAGGAAAAATATGGTTTAGGCGCAATGCCTTGGAAGCTCCCGTCGCAATGGACGAGCCATTTGGTCGCCTTGACCCAAACCGTACGAGATGTGGTGTTAGATCGGGTTGAACGACTGCCGCTGGGCAGTCAGACGGCGCTGCAGAAAGCGGCTATCATTGGCGCGATTTTTGACCATTCCCTACTATCCGCCGTTTTCCCCCACTCCAGTCTAGGCACCTATGTGCGGGAGTGGCAGGCGCGTGGTCTGGTTCAGACAAGCGGGCAGGCCCTTGAATTCAGCCACGACAAGATACGGGCCGTGCTGCTGGAGGCTTTGCCCGCAGTGCAGAAGGCCAGCTGGCATACAGAAGTAGCTCAGGCCTTGTCTCAGCAGCAGCCGGAGGCAACTTCACGCCTGGCCCACCATTATTTCTCGGGGTCCAACCCGGCGCAGGCGCTGCCTTATCTGGTAATCGCGGCGGGCCAGGCAGCCCAGGTGCTGGCTTTTGGCGAAGTTATTGCTTTATGCAGCCAGGCTTTAGGACTGGCAAGTGTTCCGCCTCATGATCAGCTGAAGTTGTTGCAGCTTCGCCAACGAGCATTCCAGTTTCTCGGCAATACGGAGGCTGAAGGTCAGGACGCCCTGGCTTTGTTGTCCCTGGCTCAACAAGTAGGAGATGACCAACAACTGGCCGCCGCCGTACATCGATTGAGCCGCTTTTACTATTTGCGTGGTCGAGCGGCCGAAGCGCGCCAGGCGGTTGCCAATATTTTGCAGGTGGCTCGGGAGGATGGCAATGTGGAAACGACCGTCCGTGTCCTCAATATGATGGCCATGCTCCTGCGAAACACGCTTGAGGGGCAGGTTGAAGCATTGCACTGTCAGGCCGAGGCATTGGCACTGGTTCGGGCAGCGGATGAGGTGCAAATGGAAGGTCTGCTGCTTTGCGATACGGCCGTTATCCTGAGTGAAAAGGGTGACTGGGGTGCTGCTCTGGCTCATTTACAGGCCGGGCTGGCTCTGCTACGCCAGGTGAAGGCCGTTCACTATTTGCCCCACGCTCTTTATATCCAGGGCGGATTATGGCGCGCCGTGGGCCAGTATGCTCTGGCCCATGCGGCACTGGCGGAAGCGAGCAGCTTGTGCCAGACGCACCAGCTGGGAACGTATCTGGTTCAAATACATTTGGAGGAAGCCAAGTTGGCTTTGGTCCAACACCAGCTGCCAGCAGCCGGGAACATCTTTGACCTGGTAAAGGGACTGGCCGAAACAGACGCGCGACCCGTCGTTCTGGCACAGGCCTTTCTTGGGCTGGGACGAGTAGCCTATCATGAGGGCGATTTTGCCAGGGCTGCGGATTTAATAAGGCAAGCGGCTGATCTTTGCCCTGAGGAACAGGCCAACTTGACGGTATCGCTCCAGGCGGCCCTGGCTCTGGCGATGTTGGGATTACAACGGGAAAACGAGGCCGAGGCACTTTCTACGGCAGCCATCCAAAAAACAACAAATAGCCATCACGTGATTACCAATCGCCCCCAAATTTTTTGGAGCCATGCACGTGTTTTGCAAACAATAGGACAGGGGCGGGACGCCAAGCAGGTGCTCCAAACTGCGGCGGCCATTGTTGAGAATGAGGCAAAAACTCTGCCTACAGAATGGCGAGAGGGGTTTGTGACGGCCGTTACTCTTCACCGACATATCCTGCAGCAGGCTGCTTTGCCTTGAGCTGGTTAGCAGCATGCCGTATCGGAGGTTTGCGAGTAAAAAATTCCCGTGTCAGATCGTCCCCTATTCAGCGACGGAAGAGTCGGATATCCATTAAAATTGCCAGATGGACTTTCTGGTTCGGTTCCGCTGGCGAAAGTCCCAGGAAATAGCTCACGAAGTACACAAGGTTAACGGTGTTGGTAGTTAATCGCTGCTAACAACAAACGGCAAATAGACGGTGGGCGGATTACAAATCTGGTCCAGATCAATCGCCTGCCACAGCTGCTGCCATTCGGCCAGATATTCTTGGGCCAGCGCGGCGCTGTGAACAATGAGCGTGTTTTCATCATTCTGGTAAGCGCCGCTATCCGTCCAATTATACGAACCAAGAATGACGGTGGGATCGCTGCCGTATGCATCAATAATGGCAAACTTGTGATGCAGCTTCCCGGCAAAATCTTCTACGCCAATATGCCCTCCGGCGGCACACAAGGCGTCCGCGTCGGAGCCGTTTCCGGCTTCTCCCAGCTGGTCAAAGAGGCCGTTCACCACCACGCCAGACTCGGCCCGTTCCACCAGGCGCGCCGACAGCACGTTATCGGTAAAGAAAAACATGGCAAAATGAACCGATTCCTCGGCATTGGCCAGCTCCTGCCACACCTCAAAGGCAACGTTATCGGTTGGAGAGAAGTAAGACTCGATCTTTGTGCCGGCGTAGTCAAGTAAATGTGGCGTGTTATCGGCTTTTGCTCCGTGAAACAGACCGCTCCACATTTCGTTAAATTCCAGGGTGTACACGTGTGCCAGAGTGGGATCCGTGACCAGCAAGGCGTTATTGGCGTTGCTGGTAAAACCGGTGTCGGTGAAGTTGGTGCTACCTGTCCACACCGTCTGTCCATCTACCACAAGGAATTTGTTGTGCTGTATCTGACTGGCGCTGCTGTCCAGAACGAGAGCAATCCCGGCGGTCGTGAGTGCCTGGTACGCCGCGGCATATTCGCCAGCTGCCGCATCGTCATCCCCGGCCACGCGCACAGTGACACCCCTGTTGTGGGCGTTGATGAGGGCATCAACCACGCTTTGCCGGTTGAGTCCATACAGGGCGATGTCAATCTGCGTAGCCGCCTGATCGATAACATCCAGCAGCGCCAGCTCCATCGGCGTGACTGTGAGAGTAGGGCCTGTGGCGGTCGTGGCCAGGGGATTAAAAAATACCTGGTAGGCAAACGGTTGACCGACGGCCGTTTCCGTCAAGGTGCAGCTGTGGCTGATCCCGGCGGTGTTGGTAGCGGTGCCGCAGCGTGGGTTGTAGGTCCAGTTATTCGGCAGGTTGGCGGCTGCGGCCGAATCCAGCCGCAGCATGGGCACCCGGGCCTCATTGTGCCCAGAAAACCAGCCGCTGCTGTTATTCAGAGTGTCTATTACGTTGCCCAGCTCGTCCTGCAGGGTGAGGTTTTCACCCGTATTGCTCAAGGCACCGGTGTAAATCTGGTCGGCGGTCACGCCGGATACGGAGGTGTCGTCGGTTCGTTCTAGCAGAAAGTAGCCACCTGGAGGAATCGTGCCCGACAGAAGAATGGACGGCGTGCCATCCGCCGCGGCCAGTAACCAGCCGGTTATGTTTACAGCGGCCGATGTGGGGTTGTGGAGTTCAATCCATTCGTCGTTGGCCGAAGCGGTCGTACCCATCCAGGCAAGTTCACTTAAAACGACGTCAAGCGGCGCGGCGGCTGCTGTCTCCGCGTAGGCCTTCTCCATATGAAGGGAAAAAAACAGCAGACAAATGAGCACACAAAAAGTAACCAGCAGGGTGATGGTGATGCGGCCGGACCGAGGGTAACTTGTCAACTCTCTCATGGATAATCTCGACGAAAAAGCTTAATTTGCGCGAAAAACGGATAACAACAGCCACATTATACACCGGGCAGGGCTGGTTAGAGCATGAGTTGGGAACAGCTACTGTTCGAAGGGGAAAATGTAGCAAGATTGTCTTGCCGGAAAGTTTTTGTAGGATATTAACTTACGAGAACCGTCTCACTTTGGTTGAAAATCTGTTTCATCCTGATTGGAAAGAAAGGCTGAAACCATTCTATTTGGGGCTTATTCATTAGCTGATTTACGAGTCGCGAATTACGCGAATTTTCACGTATAACAACATGATTTCTTGCGAATTCGTGATATTCATGGCTAAAAGCTTTATCTCCGTAAGTCCAGAAATATTGATTTGGCAGGGTTTTCAAAAGTCCACACTACTGGCTAATAGGTCACGGATGAACACAGACGAGCGCAGATTATTATCAACCTACCGCGTTAATACACTCCAAAAATTGCGACTAATGAAAAGCTCTGTTCAAATTGCTTAAAGATTGACGTTGCAGAACGTGCGTTCTACAATTAGCACATTACTATCTTGCAAAAAAAGGATACCCTATGACAACTCAAGATATGCCCCACCCACCTATTGGGACCAGGGAAGAATGGCTGGCCGCCCGGGACACGCTGCTGGCACACGAAAAAGAGGTGACCAGACACCAAGATCGGGTCAATGCCGAGCGTCGCAGATTGCCCATGGTAAAGGTGGAGAAAACCTACCTGTTTGACGGCCCAGACGGAAAGCGCACTCTGCTTGAATTGTTCGACGGCCAGCGCCAGCTCATCGTGTACCATTTCATGTTCGATCCCGCATGGGACAATGGCTGTATGGGCTGTACTGGCTACGTGAATGACCTGGGGGATTTATCGGAATTGGCGGTGCGAAACACGCAGTTTGTGATTATTTCACGTGCCCCACTGGAAAAGCTGCAACAGTACAAAGAGCGCATGGGTTGGGAACGGCCGTGGTATTCTTCATTTGGCACCGATTTCAACTACGACTTCCTGGTTACCACAGAAGATGGCGAAACGCACGGCTTAAGCGTCTTCTTCCGCATTGGCGATGAACTGTTTCATACCTATTCCACGTACAAGCGAGGCTGCGAATCCCTGAGCGACGTCTACCGACTGCTTGATGTAACGCCGTACGGGCGGCAGGAAGATTGGGAAGATTCGCCTCCCGGCTGGCCACAGCGCCCTACTTATGGTTAGGGCTATACGTCAATAAGTTTAGAACTTACGCAAGGGATGAGGCATAAGTCTACGATATCTAAAAGGTAGGCGAAAACGGTCTTTGGATGTTCACATAGGCTGCATTCTGCCTGAGTTTGGATCCGCCCCTCAATTGATTGGGGGACGGTCAATTTGCAGGTTACGCCCTTGTCTCATGGACCACATCAAACTGTTTGGGATCTATGTGTTGGAAATGGAGACCAAGTCAACATCCATTCAGCCGGACAAACAACTCTTGATGGCATGAGTAAAAGTGGATTCTTTTGCATTTATTCCGAAAGTAGGTCAGGCATAGTCAACCCAAGCCAGGCGGTGGCTAAAACAAATTGTTTGAATACCTTGAGTTGTTTTATAATCGGCAGGAGCTTCATTCTTAACTAAACTTTTGTAGTCCCAATAATAATAAACGGTTGTCTTTAGTTGTTTAACTTTGTGTCCGTCAATAATGGTAAAAACCACTAAACAAGGAAATAAGAGCAGTGCACAACCAAAATGAACCTCGAGAAGATAACACCAAATATGCAGTTGTTGTTAATCATGAAGAACAATACTCTATCTGGCCAATTGACCGCGAACTACCTCTGGGTTGGCAGGAAGTAGGAAAACATGGCAGTAAAGATGAATGCCTTGCTTATATTGAAACTGTATGGACAGATATGCGGCCACTGAGTTTACGAAAAAGTATGGAAGAAATAGCTTCCAGTCCAAAACCAATTAGCTAATCTCAAAACGCCTGACGTGCCACTGGAAAGGAGATATGAGAACAATCCTGTTCCGATAGAAAGTTCGTGCCGATTCACGAGTACCTCTTAACGTCTGGTGGTAATCTCACCTGATCGCCCCTAAAGTTAGATAATTTTTTAACTAATTTAAACTCTGATAGAGTGTCCGATCTTAATCAAACACTCTCTGCGGCAAAAAAGAACTGCTCGGCGCCAAAAGCCGGCCGCAAATCATCCAGCCAGATCGCCTGGGGATCATATTTGGCAAAGAACGGCCGGAGCACCCAATCTGGATTACGTCCCTGCAGAAAGCGCAGCATAAACAGTTTTTCACCATTGAGTTGGGTTATACCCTGAATTTCAATCTTGCCTGGATTGGTCGACATACTGGGACCACGCACTGTGCGTGCGACTCCACTCACCTGTTGGTAAGCACCACGGAAGATGTTCCAGGCATGCTCTAATGGTACAGCAAAATGGTGCTGCGCTCCTGTATTGCGTACCACAAACATATAGTAGGGGATGCAGCCCAGCGCCACCTGCTCCTGCCACATCGTCGCCCATATATTGGGGTCATCATTAATCTGGGCCAACAGCGGCGACTGCGTTCTAATTTGCACACCCGTTTCCCGAATACGAGCGATTGCTTGACGCACAGCGGTTGTGTGTAGCTCACGGGGATGGGTGAAGTGAGCCATCAACGTCACGTGTTTACCAGCCTGCACCGTGCGACGCAATAGCGCCAATAATGCCTCTGCGTCTGGATCGGTCAGGAACCGGTAAGGCCAAAATCCTAATGCTTTGCTGCCGATGCGAATGGTCTGCAAATGGGGCAAATCGTTTTCTAGCAGAGGCATCAAGTAAGTCGCGAGCGTATCGCTTTTCATGATTAGCGGATCTCCGCCGGTTATCAACACATCGGTCACTTCTGGATGCTGGTGCAGGTAAGCAACAAGCTGCGCAGCCTGACGCATGGCAAATTTTAATTCACTCATTCCCACAAATTGCGGCCAGCGGAAACAAAATGTGCAGTATGCGTGGCAGGTTTGTCCCTGGCTGGGAAAAAACAAAACGGTTTCCCGGTATTTGTGCTGCATCCCGTCTAAAACCGCATCATTCAATAACGGCCGATTCAATTCCATCTGCCCCGCCGGATGTGGGTTTAGCTCCAGGCGGATTGTGTCCGATATTTCCTGAATGTGACGCTGATTGGCTCCCTGACGAATAAGAGCGGCAATGGTGTTAAAATGTTTTGGTTTCAGCATCCCTGCTTGCGGAAATGTCAACCGAAAAATAGGGTCATCAGGCACCTTGTCCCAATCTATCAACTCGTCGATAACGTAGCTATTGGCCTTAAATGGTAATATCTGCGACACAACTTCAATGGCAAACCGGTCGGCGGCGGTCAGGCACTCAAGTTGCGATATCTGATGAAAATTGTGACGGCCGTATGCCTTATAAACCGGCACAGGCGGCACCAGGGCAACACCGTTAGTGGGAAATCGCTGCATGCAAACTCCTCTTTTCGCAAATTCCGCGCAAACGCACCTTCATTTATTTGGCGGAACTCACCTGAATTTTAGGAAACGGCCGTTTCTGACAGTTGCTGATCCGCCATCGCTTGTAGTTTATCCTTGTCCTTCACAACAACAGCGTCCGGAATAGCATCTGGCAAAATATCTTCCATATAACGCAGCGGTCGGTACCTAAATCCAAGCAGCGCTGCAAACAGTAACAACAAACCAATAACTATTATCATCAGGCCCATACCCCGGCCTGCCCCGGTGCCAATGAGCGCACCAACTGCGATCGCCAGCGAACTGCCCCCACCTATAAAAGGTTCAAACACATGGTCAGCCAGTGCCCCCGCCAGCACAAAGCCCAATGGCATGAGCGACCAGGATAGCATATCGTTGGTGGCGATTACCCGCCCCTGTAACTCTAATCCTACCTTTGTCTGGATTAATGCTTGCCAATGTGCGTTGATAAAAGCAGTGGCAATGCCAATGCCTAACATACCGACGATTGGGAAAATGGCGGTCGGCCTCAGGCCAATGACTACAGTCGATACGCCAAACAGCAGCGTGAACCCAATCATCCCTTCCGCACGGCGGCGGGTACCTCCCCAAATACCCATCCCCAATCCGCCTAGCAGCAGCCCTAACCCCTGGGCCGAGGTTACGGAACCCAACAGTGCGGCCGAATCAAAGGCCAGTATCAGCGGGGTAATAAGGACGCGAATGCCACTCTGCAAGAAGTTGAGAACCAGGAAAAAGCCAATCATGGCCAATAAACTGGGGCGTTTCAGAACATAACGCCAGCCACCAACCACTTCTTGCAACAAGGGTTCTTCGCGTTTGCGGAAAAGGGTTGGCGGAAAACGCACGGCCAGCAGGACAGTAACGGCAAACAGAAAGGTGATTACATCAATGAGCACGATGCCGTGCAGCCCGATCGTTAACACCAGCACCCCACCGAGCAGCGGTGCCAGCAGCACACCAGCGGCTCGGCCGAGCTGGGCAATACCGTTCGCTTGCCCCAAATACGGCTTGGGTACAATTTGGGCAATAGCGGCAATATAAGCTGGCTGCTGAAAGGAAGCGGCAATAGAGCTGATGCTCACAACAATATAAATGTGCCACAACTGAAGATTGCCGCTCCACAAAAGGGCGGCCAGCGCCAATGTTCCAACTGCTGCGGCCGTATCGCTGCCAATCATCACCCAACGCCGGTCATACCGGTCCGTAACCGCTCCGGCGATGGGGGCTGCCAGCAAACCGGGCAATCCCACAAACAGCCATATCAATCCCAGATCGAGGGCCGAGCCAGTTTGTTGATATACCCAAACCCCCAGCGCAAACGAGGTCAATCCTGAGCCAATGAGTGAAATCACCTGCCCAAAAGCGACAAGGAAAAAGAGGTGGAGGCTGGGAACAACCTGTTTGGTTTCTGTTTTCGTGGCGGTGTACACATCACGGCTATAGTGGCCGTTTTTGTGGCCGCTGCCGTTTGTAGAAACGGCCGTCTCCAATGAAGCGGACATCTCCGGTATAGTGGCCATCTGCAGCGATGCCACACCCTCTTGAATAATCTTGGCCACAGTCACTGATTGGTGTTTCAAAAAATAATGGCCGGCTTTGGGCAAAACGGTCAGCAATACACGATCGCCAAATTGTGCCCATTCCCGGTACCGCTCTTCGTATAAATCGGTGGCACGATCCATCTCCCCGACAATACAGGTGATAGGTGCCGCCAATTTTACGGGGGGCCGGTGAAAGGCGCGGGTGAAAAACGCTTCGGCCTGGTTGGCATCATGGCGCAAACTACGCAACAAAAATTCCTGCTCATCTGGATCAATGACATCCGTAAAGCCACCCAGCGCCCGCAGCGAATCGTAAATCTCCCGGTTGGACTGCCAGCGGTCTGAGGGAAAAAGACGATACCACCAGCGGAATAGGGCACCCGGCATTTGGGCGGATGGGAGGGAGCCACCAATAAAGACACCGGGCACAGAACGGCCGTTTGCCTCCAGCAAGCGGGCAATTTCCAGCACAGGCGCACTGCCCACACAATGCCCATAGAGAGCAATTGGACCCGTGACATGCGCTTCAATTTCAGCCACGCACAGCCGGGCCAGATCGGGCAAAGGCATTAACGCTTCAGCACGTTGGCTAAAATCGTGACCGGGTAATTCCACCGCATACAGGGCAACCCCCGATGGAAGAGCATCTGCCAGCGGTTGGAAGGTAATAGCACTGCCGCCTCCATAAGGGACACACACCAGCGAGAGCTGGCGGTCAGCCGTAGCTATCGGTTTGGTTAGCTCGATGAGCAGCCCGTCTCGCTTGGGAGCGGCCGAATCTAAATGATCCGCCAATTCCCGTATCGTTGGGTACTTAAACAGGCTGATGACGCTGGCATCTGGTCCAATCTTGCGCACAACCCGAATCGCCTTAAACGACTCGCCGCCTACGTCAAAGAAGTTGTCATCGATCCCTACCTGGGCCAACCCCAGCACTTCTGTCCAGATTGCGGCAAGCTGCTGCTCCCGTTCGGTACGTGGGGCAACAAACGCATCGTTTAAGACAACATGCCCTTCTTCTGGCACAGGCAAGGCAAAACGGTCTACCTTTCCGTTTGGGTTGAGGGGAACGGCCGTTAATGGGACAAACTGCGACGGCACCATGTAATCGGGCAGCTGGGTACGCAAATGCGCCCGCAGGTCGCTCAACGAAACTTCCGACTCACCTTGCGGCACGTAATAAGCCACCAGCCGCCGGTCGCCTGGCGTGTCTTCGCGGACCACCACCACGGCATCTTGCAAAGTGGGATGCTCTGTCAGCAGGCTTTCTATCTCGCCCGTTTCAATGCGGTAGCCGCGAATTTTTACCTGGTGATCGCTGCGCCCCAGCAGCTTGATGGAGCCGTCCGCCAGGTATTGCGCCAGGTCGCCCGTATCGTAAAGCCGGGCACCGGGCGTGGTGCTAAACGGATCGGGAATGAAGCGCTCGCCAGTGAGCCGGGGGTGGTTGCAGTAGCCTCGGGTAACACCCGCACCGCCAATGTACAAGCGCCCCGGTATGCCGATGGGCATTGGCTGCATTTCCTCATCCAAAATGTGAATGCGCACATTGCCCAAGGGCTGCCCTTTAGGCAATGCCGCCCCCTGGTCTGTGGGCACGGCGGCAGGCGTAATGTAGTTGAGCGTAGCGCAGGTTGTTTCGGTCACCCCGTAATGATCTTGCACCACGCAGTTGGGATTAACCGCTTTGACTTTGGCCACCGTTTCCCAGTAGCTCGCTTCCCCGGTCAGGATCAACAGCTTGCTGGGAATGATGTCCGCCGGATTGGGCACAACCATGAGCGCTTCTAAATGGCTCGGAACCAATTTCAAGACGTCCATGGGGTATTGGCGGCAGTAGGCGGCCAACCTATCGGGGTCGGTGGCCCGTTCATAGGGAATGATGTGGGCCGTGCCGCCCAGACACAACGCGCCCCAGAACATAATCGTGCCCAGGTCAGTGGCAAACGTGGTGGTCATCGCCAGGTGCATGCCCGGTTCCAACTTTAGCTGCGGTAGGATACTGTGGAAGTAGTTCAGGTAATTGCGGTGTTCGACCGCAACCCCTTTAGGACGACCCGTAGACCCAGACGTAAACAAGACGTACATTAAGTTTGTGGGGGCAACAGTCACCACCGGGTTTTGGGCGCTGTAAGTGGCAATGGTTGCCCAATCATGCTCCAACACCACAACGGCAACACCGGGTGGGGGCTGCAAGCCTTGTGCCAGGGCGGATTGGGTGATAACGGCCGTTACCTGCGTATCCTCCAACATAAACGTGACCCGGTCGGGTGGATAAAGTGGGTCAATGGGCACATAAGCGCCCCCTGCTTTCAGGATGCCCAGGAGCGCTACCATCGTCTCCGCCGAACGTTCCATAAACAGCCCTACCCGCACATCTGGCCCCACGCCCAGGCTCTGCAAATAGTGCGCCAGCTGATTGGCCCGCTCGTTCAGCTGTTGGTAGCTAATTTCGTTGCCCTCGGAAGCGACGGCAATGTGGCTGGGGGTAGCCGCGGCCTGCTCGGTAAACCGTTGGTGCAGGGGTTGGAAGGGGGGATGGGTTACGGCCGTATCCACCCATCCAGCCAGCTGCTGCCGTTCCGCCGGTGTCAGCAGGGGCAGTTGTGAAACTTTCTTTTCCGGTTGGCGGATCATGCCCCACAGCAAAGTTTGATAATGACCAACCAGCCGCGCCATGCGGTCGGCGGTAAACAGATCGGTGTTGTAGGTGAGGCTGCCAAGCAACGTATCGCCCGCCTCTTCGATGACCAGATTCAGGTCAAACTTGGACGTGCCATTGTCCTCTTCTAACGGCTGCACCGCTAAACCGGCCAAGTCCAGCGGCTCATGCGGGATGTTTTGGTAGATGAACATCACCTGAAACAGCGGGTTGTGGCTGAGCGTACGGGGCAGGTGCAGCTCTTCAACCAGCTTTTCAAAGGGCAAATCCTGGTGAGCGTACGCGTCTAAGGTGGTATCCCGTACCTGCTGCAAGACCTCGCAGACACGCGGGTTGTGCGCCAGATTGGTTCGCAGCACCAGTGTATTCACAAAAAAACCAATGAGGTTTTCAATTTCGGAGCGGTTACGATTGGCAATGGGCGAGCCAACCAGAATATCTGTCTGGCCACTATAGCGATAGAGCAAAATTTGGTAAGCGGCCAGCATAAACATGAAGGGGGTGAGTCCCGCTTGTTGGGCGCTTTGTTTGATTGCCTGGGTAAGATCAGGGGGGA
>CAUJGI010000526.1 GCA_963169155.1 Chloroflexota bacterium | reverse complement strand
TCACAAAACTGTCTGAATCAAAAAATAAAGCCCCGAATTTCGGGGCTTTGCTTTTCATTAACCGTTGTGCTGAACCTGGAGCGTCCGGCTGAGGATGTCCTCTTGCTGGGCCCGGTTTTTGTTGTTTCTTTGCTTCTTCTTTTTCTTGCTGCCTTTTTGGCGCACGGGAAACGAATCACCCATCGCCTCTCGCAGCGCAAATTCCATGGCCGTTGGCATTTCTTCTTCTACTTCTTCTTCATCGTATTGGTAGACTGCGACCGGGGCGGCTTCGCTCACCTGGGACTCTGGTTTTTCGAGCAGGTTCTTAATGCTGAGATCGATCCGGCGCTTGCGCTTGCTAAAGCCCAAAACCTGAACCTGCACTTCATCACCAACCGTCAGAACCTCGGAGGGTTGCTTGACGTAGTTGTGGCTCAGCTCACTGATGTGAACCAGTCCTTCACGTTCTGCGCCAATATCGATGAAAGCGCCAAAGCTTTCTAGCCGTTTCACGGTGCCGGTGTAGACTTGGCCTTTGTCCAGCTCATTCCACTCTACGTCCAGTGGAGCAATCATGGTAACCATAACTTGTTCCCGCTGCGGGTCTACCTTGTCTACCCACACCGAAACCTCGTTCCCCACACTCAAAACGTCCGCAACACGGTTCACGTGCTCTTTGCCCAGCTGGGAAATGTGAATCAAGGCGCTGGGACCAATGCCCAGGTCAATGAAGGCCCCATACAGCTCCAGTCGGCTGACAGTTCCTTTTAGCTTCATTTTGGGTTTGAGGTCGTTGATGCTGGTTGGCTTGACCTCTGGAGCGGCTTCTTGCTCCATTGTTTCAGCTTGTTCTTCACTCATGACAAGTTTCTCCTACGCAGGGAATGATGTGTTGTGGCTCTGCGTTTTTAGATGTTAAATTTTTGTAGTTCGTTGGGGACAAAACACAGCAAATTGTAGAGTTATGCCCATTAATGAGTCTAGGGCAATTATAGCAAGCCTGAGAGGGCTGTCAAAAAGAAGGGTGGGAAAGAAAACGCCCCGGCAGTTCCACCAAGCCAGGGCGTTTTCTTGGCATATTTTGTGGCAAACGGCCGTTTACTTAAAAAACAGCATCGTCAGCCACAACACCGTTTTGTGGTTCCACACCCTCAAAATCGGTGGTTGGCAGCCCGGCTTCACGGCGAATCAGAAATTCCAGCTCATCCAAAATATGGGGATTTTCAGCCAGGAACACTTTGGCGTTTTCACGCCCCTGGCCTAGCAGTGTCTCGCCATAGCGGAAGTAGGCGCCACGTTTGTCTACAATGCTGTGTAACACGGCCAGATCAAGCACATCGCCCGTCAGTGAGATGCCCTCGTTGTACATGATGTCGAATTCACATTCGGTAAAGGGGGCTGCTACTTTATTTTTCTTTACCTTCACCCGGGTGCGGTTACCAACAACTTCGTTGCCCGCTTTAATGGATTCTATCCGCCGAATGTCCAGGCGCACGGAGGCGTAAAACTTAAGCGCGTTACCGCCGCTGGTCGTTTCTGGGTTGCCAAACATCACGCCGATTTTGGACCGGAGCTGATTGGTGAAAATGACGATGGTGTTGGTTTGTTTGATGACGCCAGACAGCTTGCGCAGGGCCTGGGACATCAAACGCGCCTGCAAACCAACGTGGGAGTCGCCCATTTCACCTTCGATTTCGGCCCGGGGAACCAGAGCGGCCACGGAGTCTACTACGACCACATCCATCGTGCCGGAGCGAATGAGCGCTTCGGCAATTTCCAGCGCTTGCTCACCGGTATCGGGCTGGGATACATACAAATCGTCGATGTTGACGCCAATTTTGGCGGCGTAGTTGGGATCGAGGGCGTGCTCCATGTCGATGAAGGCACAGACGCCGCCGCGTTTTTGGGCTTCGGCAATGACGTGCTGGCAAAGCGTGGTTTTGCCGGAAGATTCCGGGCCATAGATCTCGATGATGCGGCCACGTGGCATGCCGCCCACGCCCAGCGCAATGTCCAGGGAAAGCGAGCCGGTGGGGATCACCTCGACCTGCATATTGTGGGCTTCGCCCAGGCGCATAATGGTGCCTTCACCGAAGCGCTTCGTAATGGAGTCGAGGGTTTTTTCCAGCGTGCTGGTACGGCCGTCTCCATTTGATGCTTTTGCCATGAGTTTTTCTCCTTACTGTGACAATGCAGCGCCAAAGACGCCAGCCGAACGACATTGCTGGCAAGAAAGTGGTTGCATTGGCTAATTTTCTGGTTGGGATTAATGTCGGGGAGTTTAGCACGAACGTTCTAATGTGTCAAGATCGAATCTCGGTAGATGAACACGTGTTCAAAAATTGACTTTTGGCAGGTTGGTGGGACGCAGAGGACGCAGAGAGCAGGGAGAACAGAGAGAGTTTGGGAGAGGTTTGGAGAATCAGGCGGGTTGTTTGCGGATGAGGCGGAGCAAGGTGGGGATTTCCTGGCCGCCGAGGAGCAGGTTCAATACCAGGTAGCTGGCCGTACCGAACGAGCCGCCCACCAGCAGAAAAAGCACGGCCGAATCGACAAACTGACGCACGCCTAAAACGATGAGGGTGAGGACGGTCGTTCCCAGCAAAGCGCGTCCCGCCACCACGGCCAACGGCCGGATGGGTAGTCGGTTGAGCCAGAACAAAACGGCCGAAAGCAGCGTAAACGCCACCGAACTGGCCAGGGCCAGCCCGACCACCCCCAGGCTGTCTACCAGGGCGTAAGCGACGGCTACGTTGATCACCAGCCAGCCCAGGTAAGCAAACATCGGGGTGCGGGTATTGTGCTGCGCGTAGAAAAGGCGGGCGACAATTTCCAGCGTGGCTTCGGCGACCAGGCGCACGCTAAAGGCCAGCAGCACGCTGTACACCAGCCGGGTGGAGTTGGCGTCGAACACGTCGCCCTCCAGCAAGAAGGCGATGGCCGGTTCCCCCAACAGCACCATGAGGGCAGCGGCGGGAATGGTGAGGGTCCAGATGATGCCGAGGGCGGATACGGCCGTTTCCCGCATCCCACGCACATCACCCGCGTTAAACAGCTCCGCCAGCGTGGGAAAGATGACCAGGGCAATGGCCGTGCCAAACAGCGTTTCTGGCAGCTGCATCAGCGCATAGCCGTAAAAATAGCCCGAGGTGCTGCCTTCCGGCAGGCCAGAGGTGAGGCGAATGATGAACAGATCGGCTGCCTGCACTGTGCCCAGCGTAACGATGCGCGGCCCCATCAGCCGCACGATTTCGCCGACGCCGTTGAGCCGCCAGTTGAGCGCGGGCCGGTAGCCGATGCGGTATTTGATGAGCGCAGGCACCTGGATGGCAATGTGCAGCACGCCGCCCACCACCGTACCCCAGGCCAGGCCGATAATGCCCATCTGCGGCACAAACAGATACAGCCCTACCACGTACCCAATATCCAACGCCAGCGGCGCGAGCGCTGGCAGGGCAAAGTGCTGGTGCGCGTTGAGCATGCTGCTCAACACCCCGCTGATGCCAAAAATGGTAGTCTGGATGAGAATCACGCGCATGATGGTGGCGGTGAGCTGTTGCAGTTCGGGCGAGAAGCTGGGTACCAGCACCACGCGCGTCAGCCAGGGGGCGATGATGGCTCCGGTGGCGGAAACGATGCCCAGCAGCAAAATCACAATCGTGAGGATGGTGTTGCCCAGGGCAAACGCCTTCTGGCGTGATTCGTTGTTGAGATAGTTGGAGTAGACGGGAATGAAGGCAGCGGCCAGCGACCCACCGGCAATCAGGACAAAAAAGAGTTCGGGCAGCTGGTTGGCGGCGGTGAAGGCATCGTAGTCGGTGGAGGTACCAAATATGCGGGCCACCAGCTGAAGGCGAATCAGGCCGGTCACTTTGCCCAGGCCCAAAAAGAGGATGACGAGGACAGAGGAACGTAAAAGGTGGCGGGCGCGGTTCATGCGGGGATTGTATCGGTTCACGTTTTGAGCGCCAATTTGTCATCGGTGAACGGTAATCGGTGAACGGATTACGGATAACCGCCCACGGATTACCGATTACGGATCACCGATTACCGTTTACGGTATAATGCGGGCATGTTGTCGATTGTTCATGTGTACAAAGATTATTGGCCGGTGGTGGGCGGGATTGAGAACCACGTCAGGGAGCTGGCGGAGGCGGAAGCGGCGCTGGGGCATGCGGTAACGGTCCTGGTGACCAATCCGGGCGGGCAGGTGGCGCGGGAGATGATTAACGGCGTGCAGGTGCTCCGGGCGGCGCGGATGGCCACGGTGGCCTCGACGCCGCTGAGCGTGACGCTGCCGTTTTTACTGGCCAGGCTCAAGCCGGACATCACTCAGGTGCATTTTCCGTACCCGGTGGGGGAGTTGAGCCAATGGCTGCTGGGGGGCAGACGGCCGTATCTCATCGCCTATCACAGTGACGTGGTGAAACAGCAGCGCATTTTGCGTTTCTATAACCCGCTGCTGCGCCGGGTGCTGGCCGGGGCGGCGGGCATCATTGCGGCCAGCGACAATTACGTGCAGAGTTCGCCTTATTTACGGCCGTTGGCCCACAAATGCGCCATCGTGCCGTATGCTGTAGCTGTGGAGCGGTTTGCCGGGGCTGAACCATTGGTGGCGCGGGACGGCCGTTTCACGCTGCTCTTCATGGGACGGCACCGCTACTACAAAGGCGGCGATGATTTGCTGCGCGCCGTGGCCCAACTGCCTGCCGATCTGCCTGTACGCCTGCTGATTGGCGGTGATGGTCCGCAGCGCGGTGTGTGGCAGCAGTTGAGCCACAGCCTGGGCCTGGACAACAAGGTTCAGTTTGTGGGTGATTTGAGCGAGGTGGACCTGCCCCGATTTTACGCCAGCGGCG
>CAUJGI010000525.1 GCA_963169155.1 Chloroflexota bacterium | reverse complement strand
TTCCTCCTGGTTCAGCAGGCGGAAGTTAAACTGCTGGCAGCGGGATTTAATCGTCACCGGCACTTTGTGTTCTTCGGTGGTGGCCAGAATAAATTTGACGTGCGGCGGCGGCTCTTCCAGCGTTTTGAGCAGGGCGTTGAAGGCGGCGGTGGACAGCATGTGCACTTCGTCGATGATGTACACCTTAAAGCGGCCTTCAGTGGGGGAGAAGTTGATTTTGTCGCGCAGGTCGCGAATGTCGTCCACGCCTGTGTTGGAAGCGGCGTCAATTTCGATCAGGTCCAGAAAACGGCCGCTGCTAATCGATTGGCAAATGGAGCATTGGTTACACGGCCGTTCCGTTGGGTCTTCATGCAGGCAGTTGACGGCTTTGGCCAGCAGACGGGCGCTGGTCGTTTTGCCCGTGCCGCGCGGGCCGCAAAACAGGTAGGCATGGCCCAACCGATCAGCCGCGACGCTGTTTTTCAGGGTGCGCGTGATGTGTTCCTGACCAATGACATCATCAAAGCGGCCGGGCCGCCATTTGCGGTAGAGGGCTTGGGACATGGCGCTAGTTTAACACCCCCCCTACCCCCTGACAAGCGCACCCTGACGACTGTCAGCAAACGTTTAGCGCCGCAAAAATGACCAGGTGACTTGTGTTTTGCCAGACAACTTTTACTGTAGTAGTACCTATGTTAAGCGCCCTGGTACCACCCCACTTCTAATTTATGTTATACTTGAACCGCTTTTCCTGTTGTGAAGTACACCGCAAAAGGTATTGAGTTGGTTTTGTCATTCTTCTGCGGTATCCCAGTATCATCCAGCTTTACAGCAATGTTTGATCCAATATTACCTTTGATCGCATGAGCATTGGTTCGTTCACCTCATCCCACCCAACTTTAGATGCAGCACCCCTCACGGTAAACGGCCGTTACCTGATCCATGAAAAAATTGGCGAAGGGGGCATGGGGGTGGTTTACCGCGCCACGGACCGGCTGGCCGAGCATATTTTGGCCTTCAAGCAGGTGATCGTGCCCACCTGGCATTATCAGGTGGACGACGAAACAGAAGGGGAGATTGCCGAGACGCTACGCCTGGCCCTGGCCCATGAATTTGAGACGCTGGCCTCGCTGCGCCATCCCAACATTATTTCGGTACTGGACTACGGCTTTGATGAAGAGCGACGGCCGTTTTTCACGATGGATTATATGCTGGGGGCCAAAACCATTCTGGAAGCAGGCGCGGGCCTGGACGAGGTGGGCAAAGTTCACCTTATTCAACAGATGCTCCAGGCGCTGGCCTACCTGCATCGGCGCGGCATTCTTCATCGTGACCTCAAACCGGCCAACGTGCTGGTGACCTATCGCACGGTGCGCATTCTAGACTTTGGTCTGGCCACCACCCAAAAAAGCACCATGCAGGCCGCGGGCAGCATCCCGTACATTGCCCCAGAAGTATGGGAAGACCAGCCGCACACCGAAGCCGCCGACCTCTACGCCGTCGGTGTCATCGCCTTCGAGCTTTTTGCCGGGCGGCACCCGTTTGACGTGAACAGCCACCGGTTTATTGACCAGGTGCTGGACGAGCTGCCCGACCTTTCCATGCTGAAGGCGTCACCGCGGGTAACGGCCGTCATTGCCCACCTCATCGAAAAAACGCAGGAAAGGCGCTACCCGTCGGCCGAAGCATGTATTGCCGCCTTTAGCCAGGCCATCGGCCAGCCTATCCCCGCTGAGTCCATCGCCATCCGCGAGAGCTACCTGCAAGCGGCCACATTTGTCGGCCGTCAGACGGAAAAAGAGCAGCTGCTTAACGCCCTGGAAGAAACCAAACAGCGGCGCGGCTCCGCCTGGCTGGTGAGCGGCGAGAGCGGCGTGGGTAAGTCGCGCTTGCTGGACGAAATTGCCACCCAGGCGCTGGTGCAGGGCGCGCTGGTGCTGCGCGGCCAAGGGGTGGAAGACGTGGGCGGCTCGCCCTTGCAGCTGTGGCGCGACGTGCTGCGCCGTCTGGTGCTCACTGTCGCGCTGGATGACCTGGCGGTGAGCGTGCTGCAAGCGCTTATCCCGGACATCGAACGCCTGCTGGGGCGCACCGCGCCGCCTGCGCCGGAATTGGACAGCGCCGCCGCACGGCAACGTTTGATCAGCACCATCACCAGCCTGTTTAGCAGCCAGTCGCAGTGTATTTTGCTCATTCTGGAGGATTTGCAGTGGGCTGAAGCGGGTCTGGAAATTTTGCAGCAGCTGACCCGTCTCGTGCCCCGGCTGCCGCTGCTCATTATTGGCAGCTATCGCAACGATGAAAAAGCCTCGCTGGTTGAGCAGCTGCCGCTGATGCAGGAACTACCGCTGCAGCGGCTCTCGCCCAATGAAATGGCCGAGCTGAGTACCAGTATGCTGGGTGAGGTGGGTGAAAACCCGGAAGTGTTGGCGCTGCTGCAGCGCGAGACTGAGGGGAACGCCTTTTTCCTGGTAGAAGTGGTGCGGGCGCTGGCTGAAGAAGCGGGCCGCTTGAGCGCCATCGGGCAGATGCGGCTGCCGCAGCAGTTGTTCCCCCAGGGGATTCAAACGATTGTGCAGCGTCGTCTGGCGCGAGTGCCGGGAGCGGCCGTTCCGCTGTTGGTGGGTACGGCCGTTATTGGACGGCAGCTCGACTTAAATTTACTGCCCCTGTTGGCCCAAAGTACCCAAACCAGTATGCCGGTGGAAACGTGGCTGGCGGCTTGTGCTGATGCGGCCGTTTTGGAACTGTTTGGCGGTAACTGGCGCTTTGCCCACGACAAGCTGCGGGCTGGCGTTTTAGAAACTATCTCGGCGAGCGAGCAGGTTGATTGGCATCGGAACGTGGCGCAGTTCATCATACAGGTTTACCCGGATAACCCCGAGCAGGCGGCGGCCCTGGTGTACCACTGGCGCGAAGCGGGCGATGAAGCCCAAGAGCGTCATTATGCCCGGTTGGCTGGTGAATATGCCCGGCAGCAGTTCCTTAACGATGCTGCGCTGGAGTATTACAATCGGGCCCTGGCCCTCACCCCGGCCGACGATTTACAGGCTCAGTTTGAGCTGCACCTGGCCCGTGAGCAGGTTTTCCACCTACAGGGCAGGCGCGAAGAGCAGCAGGTGGCCCTGGCGGCTCTGGGGCAGATTGCCCAAAACCTGTTAACCCTGCGCCAGCTGGACAAGCGCATGGAAGTGGCTTTACGCCTGGCCAACTATGCCGAAGCCACGGGCGATTATCCTGCTTCGCTGGTGGCGACCAACGAAGCGCTGCACGTGGCGCAAGAAAATGGCGACCGGCAAAATGAAACGGCCAGCTACCTGATAGCTGGCCGTGCCTTGCTGCGGCAGGGCAACTACGAAGAAGCCCAGGTTAACCTCCAGAAGGGTTTACGCGCTGCCCGTGAGCACGGTTTTGCTCATCTAGAAGCAGATAGCTTACGGCTGCTGGGCGTAACGGCTTATGACACTGGCCAGCTTGAAATGGCGAACCAATATTATGCGCAGTCGCTGCCCCTTTACGAAAAGCTGAAGGATAAACAGGGCGAAAGTGCGGTCTACAATAATTTGAGCGTGGTGGCTATCTCGCAGGGTAATATCGAACAGGCGCTGACATCGTTGGAAAAGGCACAGCAAATTGACGAGGCGGTGGGTGACCGGGAAGGACTTGCCCGAATTTTAACCAACCTCAGCTCGATGTACATGGACCTGGGCGCGTTTGACATCGCGCAGGCGTATGCCCGCCAGGGATTGGATCTGTGCCGAGAAATTGATGTGCCTTTTGGCGAATGTTTTAACTTGAGCAACCTCAGCCAAACGGCCCATTTCCTGGGCGATGATGCGCAGGCTGAATTGGCCAGCCAGGAAGCCCTGGCCCTGGCCGACAAGATTGGCAGCCTGTTTTTGCGTGGTCTGGTGTTGAAGGATCGGGGGTTTGTGTTGGTGAACCAGCAAAGGTTGGCCGAGGCGGAAGCTGCTTACGAGGCTTCGCTTGAATGCCTGGGCCATGCGGAGCAGGTATTAGAATCGCGGGCGGGCCTGGCCTGGCTGGCGCTGAACCGGGGGGATAAAACGGCCGTACAAACCCACATTGCCCCCATTGTGACCCATTTGCAAGATGGCCAAACGCTGGACGGAACTTCTCGGCCGTTTTACATCTTTTTGCTGACCTACAAAGTGCTTTCCTGGTTGGACGATGAGTATGCGGAGACAGTGCTGGCGATGGCTTACGGCCGTTTGGCCTCCTGGTCCAATCAAATCACAGACGACAAGCGGCGCGACTCTTTCCTGGACAGCGTGGCTGTGAACCAGGAAATCGCGGCGTTGTTCGAGGCTCGTCACTGACCGCTGAGCTGTTCCCCGCGATCATCATTTCACTCTTCAGTTTCCTTTTTCCTGTAAAACAAAAAAGACCCGACTTTAGCTATAGTCGGGTCTCTTTTTTGGGGGGGGAGTTCCACGCACTTACGGCTGTTGCGTCAGGAAGCCAATCTGAT
>CAUJGI010000524.1 GCA_963169155.1 Chloroflexota bacterium | reverse complement strand
CCAGGTGCCGTTGGCATAATCGCCAATGGGCAGCCAGTCGATGCTGCTGGCAACCTGTACCGGATGCTCCAACAGCTCATGCGGGTGGCTGATGTCATCATTCAGGTAGATGCCAAACATATGGAAGGCAATCGTCCAACTCAGAACCAGCGCCCCGATAACGCCCGCCCAGGCCAATACCCAGCTCAGCGTACGGTTGTTCCTGGTAAAAAGCACAATCAGGAAAAACACCAACAGGGGGCCAGCCGGAATCAGCCAGGTTAAGGTTTGTAATGTTTCTTGTGACATAAGGCGAAACTCTTCCCGTTTTTCCGGTAATTGGTTATCGGTATTCAGTAATCGGTAAAAACTTAATTAACCTACCGATTACGGTTTACCGTTCACCGATTACCGTCCTTAGTTCTTTAATAAGTCCAACTCTTCCGCGATAACAGAATCCCGGCGACGGTAAACGGAGATAATCAATGCCAGACCAACGGCCGCTTCAGCCGCAGCCACGGTCAGCACAAAAATAGCCCAGGCCCAACCCGTGGTGGGCGTATCGGTAGCAGGGCTTAACACCGAACCGTAGCGCCAAAAGGCAATCAAATTGATGTTCACCGCGTTTAACATCAGCTCCACCGACATGAGAATGGCCACCGCATTCCGCCGGGCCATCACGCCGTACAGGCCGATAGAAAAGAGCAACGCAGCGACGAGGAGGTACCAGGATAAGGGAATCATGCTTCATCCTCCGCATGCACAGTTGGCCAGGCCACATAAATGGCGCCAATCAGCGCGGCCAGCAGCAAAACCGAGGCCACAATAAAGGGAACCACATAAGCCTCGGGGCTGACAAACGCTTTACCCAGGGAACTTACGGTATTCTGTAAAACAGTGTCTGGCACATCAGGACGGCCGTTAAACGCATCCACGCCCCACCAAAACTGACCAATCACGGCCGCAAGCAGGGCAAAGGTAGCAACGGCCGTAAACAACCCCAACCCGCTTTGCGAATTAAATGAGGCTTCGCGCGCCTGCATCATGCGCCGGGTTAACATGATGGCAAAGATGATCAAAATCGAAATTGCCCCGATGTACACCAACAGCTGCGCCGCCGCCAAAAAACCGGCGTCTAACAAAATGTACAGCCCGGCAACGCCCAAAAATGACGCCATCATCGCCAGCGCTGCATGGAACAGGTTGCGGTTGGTCACCACAACAATACCTGTCCCCAACGTCAGAAAACTGACTAAAATAAAAATTACTTGCTCAAGCGTCACAAGCTTACTCCTGTGAAAGCAAAAAGATTAATGCGCCGGAACCGGTGCATGAGCATCATGACCATGATCATCATGGCCATAGGCCGGTTCGACCTCAGCCGCCACAAAAATTGGCGCACCTTCATTTTCGGCTACCGCCAAAACGGTACTGGTCGTGTTGTGGCGCTGCCGCTGTCGCCGCGCCGAACGCCGCAGCACCTCAATACCGGCCAAACCAATGATAATGTTGCTGACCAGGTGAATCCCGGCCCGACCTGCATCACCAACCTGGGGAATGTAGTCCAGAATCAGGCGATCCAGCAAAGCCACCGTCAACAAAATCATCAGCATGAGCGGAACCATGAACTTCCAATTGAAGTTCAGCAGCTGATCAATGCGTAAGCGCGGCAAGGTCGCCCGCAGCCACATGAAGACAAAGAAAACCAGCGCGCCCTTGAAGATGGTGATAAACAGCCCCAAAAGGCGGCCCAGCTGAAACCCATTGCCCACAACAATCTCTTCTAAGCCAAAGAAACGATAACCGCCCAGGTAAGTGGTGGAAAACAAGAAGCACATAAACATGATGCCCATGTACTCAGCCGCCATAAAAAGACCAAACACCATCCCGCTGTATTCTGTGTGGAAACCAGCCACAATTTCAGATTCAGCTTCTAACAAGTCAAAAGGAGAACGTCCCGTTTCCGCCAGGGAAGAGACAAAGAAGATTAGCGCCGAGATAGGGGCAAAAATAACAAAAGGTATTGCCTGGGCTTCAACTATCTCCATTGTCGACATGGAGCTGGCCAGGATGATGGGCACCAGAAGCGAGAGAATCATCGGTACCTCATAACTTACCAATTGAGCCACCGCCCGAAACGCGCCTAAAAGGGCATATTTGTTATTGGAACCCCACCCCGCCAGCAAAAGAGCCACCACGGAGACTGAACTAATGGAAAGGACGTAAAAAACACCAACGCCCAGGTTGGTGCCAATAACGCCAGGCGCAAACGGCACAACGGCAAATAACAAAGCAGAGGTTGCCAACGATAATATCGGTGCCAGGAAATAGGCCACTTTGTCTGCCCCAGCAGGCACCAGTAATTCCTTGGTAAGCATCTTGACCACATCGGCAAACATTTGCAGCAGCCCGTACTTGCCACCCACCCGATTAGGACCAATGCGATCCTGCATACGCGCCAACACTTTACGTTCTATCAGCCCCACAAAGAAAACCGACAACAGGGGAATTGTGGCGACAATCAAAATGCCAAGAATATCCAGCACAACACTCACCCAGGGCTCGGTGCCCCAAACGCTGGCCAGGTAATCACCAGCCGTGAGATCAAAAATACTTGAAATAAACTCGCCAATATTAAAGCTCATGGGTTCTTTCCCTTAAATCCATTCCAAAACGCCGCGACCCCAGGCGTATAACAACCCGTCTGCCAACAAAACAATGAAGACAGCGGTGGCTCCGATGGCAAACAGGCCAAGCTGGCCATACGCGGCGGCGATGGGAAATAGGAATACCGCTTCAATGTCAAAAATGACAAAAACAAGCGCATAAATGTAGTATTGCACTTTGAACTGCACCCAGGCATCCCCAACCGTTTCTACACCACATTCATACGTTTGCTGCTTAATGGGGTTCGGTTTTTTGGGGCCAAGTAACCAGTTAATGAGGATGGGCGCTACCGCTAACAGGGGAGCTATAACCACAAACAAGACGATAAATTGCCACTCACTTTGCACGGGTGTTCTTCCTCCACTCGATAAGTGTCCATTCACAGACAGGTGACGTTGTGACAAACCTTTTTGTCATGAAACACACGTCACATGATTCAGGAATGACCGCTAAGATAGGATGGGATGTCTCCTGCAGCGATAGTTGTTTTGTTGCGGGTGACAAACCGTTTCGCAAGTCTGCATAACAACAGGGCGAAAAGAAAAAATCAATGGCGTTGGCGCAGCATCTCCTTGTTCGTAGTTGTTTTCTCAGGAGGTGCAGCTGTTTGAAAACGGCCGTTTTCAACAGTGTTATGCGCTTTGCTACAGCCGATAATAAAAACCCTCCAGGTTGGGCACCAGATTGTTGGCCTGGCACTGCCTGCGGGTTTTTGAAAAGTTATCTTTTAATGTTCACAAGCTGTTTGTGAAATATATCCCATTTACCATCCCTGTTATAACACATGCAGATGACAAGGGCAAAGGTAACGGCCGTTTTCCGTCCATTTTCCACAACCACGCTTTCCATGAAAATCCCCTTGCTTCGGCTAAGGGTAAGGGCAACAACGACCCGTTTTTTACCAGCCTGATCCAAGGCAGGTACCCCGGTTTGTCGTCAGCCGATGTGAGGGTACGAAATTCTAACAGAAATAGGGTGTTGGGCAACGATTGGCAGACGGGTTCGGCTTATGAGAGTCAACGGCGGGTGAAAATACGGCCGTTCCCGCAACGTTTAGTACTATTCACGCTTTTTTTCACTTTATCTTACGGCCGTCTTAAGTTATACTTCCCCCAATTCTGACACGCAGAAAGATGACATAAAACGAAAAATCCCTCCCTACTGGCAGGGAACGTTTAAAGCCAAAAGAAAACCCTATGCTAGACTCACCCATCGAATCCCACAAAATTATCGCTGTAGATGACAACGCCTTCACCCTGCGCATCGTGCAACACACGCTGGAACAGGCCGGTTACCAGGTCATGACGGCCGCTTCTGGCCAGGATGCCCTCAAGCTGATCAACCGGCACGGCATGCCCCACCTGGCCATCGTCGACCTGCACATGCCCATCATGAGCGGCTTTGAGTTTTGCCACGCCGTGCGTGAATTCAGCGACATGCCGATTATTATGCTAACGGCCGTTAACACCGAAGAAACCATCATCGAAGGGCTGGAGCAGTACGCTGAAGATTACATTGTGAAGCCGTTTAACCCTGAAGAGCTGAAAGCCCGCGTCGGGCGCGTGCTGCGGCGCATGGGCGACTACAGCTACACGCTGGAATCCACCACCCGCATCGACGAGCGGCTGATGGTCAATTTCCCCAACCGGGAAGCGCTGGTCGAAGGCGAGCCTGTCTCCCTGACCCCCACCGAAACCAAGCTGCTCTACATCCTGGTGCGTAACGCCGGGCGCATTGTCACCACCGACTTTTTGCTCAACCGCATCTGGCCCATGGAAGAAGCGCAGGAAGACCGGCTGCATGTGCACGTACACCGCCTGCGGCGCAAAATCGAGGTCAACCCCAACGAACCCACCTACATCGTCGCCGAGCGCGGCACCGGCTACCGCTTCAACTCCGGCTCAGACTCCCCCATTTAACCCGCCAAGATTTTTAGCAACAAATTACGCAGATTGAACAGATAAAAAATCTATTCAATCTGCGTAATTTTTGATTTATTTCTTGCTCACTGGGCAAGAATTTCACTGGTGACGGACTAACAGCTCTGCTGCCAGTTCCGCTGGCAGCGGCATGTTGTTGGCTTCCAGCAGTTCAAACAGGTGAGCCACCCGCTCGGCCAAAAACTGTTGCAGCAGATCGGGTCGGGCCACCGGACAGCCCGCCAAAATCCCCCGCGCCTGCCGCGCCAGCTGCAGCAGGTGGTAGACACAGTAGCTCACCGCCCCGCTTTGCAGCAAAATCTGCTGCGCCTCCTCTAAAACCTGTGGCTCCGCAATGTGGGGCAGCAGCGCCGCAAAGCGGTCTTTGCCTTCGTGATCGGCCAGGCGAGCATACAAAATGGCCAGGTTGCCCCCACCCCGATGCCAGTCTGGGCAGGCGGGCACCTGGTAGGCATCAGCCAGATCGTCGCTCACCTGGATGATCTGGCCAATGAGCACGCCAAAACGACGCAGTCCGCGGGCCACCTCTGGCGCAGCGCCCCCGGCCAGAGCACCCAAATAAAACCCGGCTCCGTAGTACGGCGTGCTTTTGGCCTCAACGGTGGTCCAGTAGTGGGCTTCGCTCAATTCGGGCTGCACGTCCAGATGCTGCCCGCGCGCCGTTTGCAAGTTGAGGGTGATAAGTTCGGCCAGGAGTTGGGGCTGCACGGCCGTTTCCACCTCCGCCACCACCCGGTAAGCTACCGCCTGAAACGCCAGGGCCAAATTGGCCGCTACACCCGCCCCCAGCTGGCGGTACAGCCCTTTGGGATCATCGTCCAAAATATCGTCCACCAGGACAATGCTGATGTGGCTGCAGGCAACGGCCGTAATCACGGGCACCACCGCCGACAAACCACCGTCTACCGCCTGGCAGGCCAGCTCCGGCAGCCGCCAGGAGTGCGAATTCCGGGCATAATGCCGCCAGACGTCGATCATGGCAGGCCAGGCAGCTATCTCTGGCTGCCGTAAAAAATGTGCCTCAACTTGCGAAAGTTCAATCATGCAGCGCACCTTTCGAGGTCTGTCTGAACGTATTTGTGTTTACTTATGCCTTGATGGATGGATAAAAAGCAGTGGAGAACGTGTGCAGCCGACCTCTACACACGATCGGGAAGAGAAGAGGACGAATTTACGGCCGTACTCCCCATTCGCCCCAGGTACCTACCAATCCCAGTTCCAACCCCAAACGTCTGTCTTGCGTAATCCAGACAGCTCTTTGTGATCGGTGATTTTGGTTAATTGGAGTAAGGTGGCCAGCAGAGAATCTTCAGATTTACCAGCTTTTAACAACTCGTTGAACTTTTGGATCGACATGGACTCTTTCATGTTGGTCATATCTCCTGCAAACTACTGAGCTATCCCATCTTCTGAGAGCCGGTCGGCAACTCCAGGTGCCTAGCGCGTTTAGACGCTGCTTGGGTGGCACATGACAGTACAGCCTGGATAAAGTTGCTTCATTATAAAAGAAGTTCGGCGCAAATGCATTGAGAGAGTATTAAAAAATGGGCTGATTGCAGAAAAGTTAAAGCCCTATTGCAGGGATTTACAGCTTAAAACCCACTTTTTCAGCCAGAAGCGCGTTTGAAGGTTCCACCAAAATCGTTTGATCGGGCAGCACGATGGTGGGTACCACGCGACGGCCGTTGTTCACCTGCTTCACAAACGCCAAGGCCGCCGGGTCTTGCTCCACATCGACGGCCGTGTAGGGAATGCCGTACTCATCCAACAGATATTTGGCCCGGTGGCAGTCGGAGCACCAGCTGGTGGTATACATGATGATCTGGTCTGCTTTGTTTTCTATTTCGCTCATCGTCTCCTTCCGTAGCCATTCTGGGAAAACAATCCCCAAGTTACACAAATTTCGCAGATAAGAGACCCACACCCTGCGCAATCTGTGGATTCTCGTTTGCAGTGACCTGCCCACTCGCGAAATCTTCGCTAAAAAACTAAACGCCAAGACGCTGGGGGCCTCCGCCTCGTACAAAGCAGCATTATACCGGCTTTAGTCGAGGACTCATACAGACTATGGTCTGATCAACGCTGGCCCATGGTCTGACCCAGGTCGCGACCATCTCCCCTACTGCCAAACTGTTCCCAACCCTACAATGAAAGCATTCAATTAACGAGTGTGGGAAATGTTCTTATGTTTGACGAAATGAAACTGCTGCAACGTGTCCGTTCCTTAGACCAGGAAGCGCTGGTCGAGGTGCACGACCAATATTACGATGCCATCTACCGTTTTATGGCCTTCCGCGTCAACGATATGCAAACGGCCGAAGATCTCACCAGCGATGTTTTTTTGCGGTTGTTAACGGCCGTACGCGAAAAAAGCGCCCCGCAAAACACCCTGCGCGGCTGGCTGTACGGCACCGCCTCCATGGTGCTCAAGGAACATTATCGCCGCAAAAAGCGGGACAGCTTCACGATGCTGCATGAGGATATTCCCACCAGCGAGCAAAGCCTGGACCACCAGGTAGACAGTATCATGCAAAACGAAAATCTCCGGGCCGTCATGGACAGCCTGACGCCAGAACAGCAAAACGTGCTGGCGCTGCGCTTCGGTTTTGGCATGCCCATTCAGGAAGTGGCGCAAACGATGGGCAAAAGTGAAGGGTCGGTCAAAATGCTGCAAGCCCGGGCTATTGCCTCTATTTCCCAGCGCATCATGCTGCAAGGAGCGCTGGTATGAAAATCGTCGAAGAACAACTCCTGTTTGCGTGCCTGGAGCAGTTTGAAGCGGGTGTACCGCTGGAAACATTGCTGGCGCAGCATCCGCACGCCGCGGCCGAAATTGAGAAGTTCCTGGCTGTGTTTGTTCATTTGCAGCAGTTGCCAGTACAGCCCGGCCTGGCCGCCAAGCGCCAATCGCAGAAGCTGTTTTTGCAGCAGGCGGCGCAGCTGCGTGCTGAGGGGCGGCAGGTGCGCTTTACCTGGAGCAATTTGCGCCGGTCCCTGCTGCCACTGGCCTCGCTGACGACGTTTGTGGTGCTGTTTGGCTTCACCCTGCTGTTTGCCTCGGCGGCGGCGGTGCCGGGGGATGCGCTGTACGGAGCCAAGCTGTTGTTGGAATCTTACCGGTTGGAGCAGGCGGGGGACGCCACGGCCGTTTTCACCCTGCGCCACCAACTAAACGAGGAACGGGTACGGGAAGTGAAAGCCGTTTTGCGCACC
>CAUJGI010000523.1 GCA_963169155.1 Chloroflexota bacterium | reverse complement strand
TGGCGTGGTTTTCAACTTTGGTGATCCGGTTTTTCTGGACGGCCGTTTGGTCAAAGAACCGCTCTTTTTGGATGGGGCCAATACGCTGTCGCGTAAAATGGGTTTTGTGGGGCAGGTCGATATGGTCGGGGTGCGTTTTCGCGAAGGCGGTGCCTACCCAGTTTTGGGCGTGCCGCTGCATGAACTGCGCGACGCCTTCACGCTGCTGGACGTGCTCGACCGGCGGCAGCTGCTGCGGTTACATGCGCAGCTGGCAGAAACGGCCGTTCTGGCCCACCGCTTCCAACTGCTCGATCAATGGCTGGTGGTCCGTTTGGCGCAGGGCCAGGCGCGCAGCCTGCTCATTCCACCTTCGCTGGCGCGGCTGCGAGGCCAGGCCGGGCAGCTGCCCATTCCGCAGCTGGCCGAGGAGCTGGCGGTAAGCCAGCGGCAGCTGGAACGCCTCTTCCAGCTCCAGGTGGGCATGACGCCGAAGCAGTATGCCCGGCTGGTGCGTGTGGAAACTGCCCGATTGGCCTTGAAGCAGCACACAGAAACCACTACGCGCCTGGCGGTTGACCTCGGTTTTTACGATCAGGCGCATTTTATTCGCGAAGTCCGCTCGGTGATTGGCATGACGCCGACAGCTTACAAAAAGCGTCAGCTGCCGGTACTGGACCCAGGCTGAAACCTGGCGCAACGAAAATCGGTTTGCCGGGTTTCTTGATATCATCTTGCTTTTCGAGCGGTTGGCGGGATACGGCCGTCTGGCTGACCCCACCACATAAGGAACCAGACGATGAAAGCAACGGCCGTAGGCACTACCTCAGGCTGCTTTATCTGGATAGTGGCGTTTGGGCTTGTTTCGCTGTGCCTTTGCCCCGTGGCCGCCGTGGTTGGCGCCCTCTCCACCACCCTGGGGGCCGATTCAGTAGCGGGCATCATGGAACCTTACCTCTGCCCAGACAACAGCACAGCCGACGTAGAAACCTTCGAAACCACCACTACCGACGAGTTTGGCAATTTAGAACCGGCCACAGCGTACGAAATGCGCTGCCTGGACGCCGAAGGCAGCGTGGTGCGTGAAGGCAGCCCAGATTTTGCCTTTTATTGGGTGGGGCTGCTGATGCTCGTCAGCCTGATTGTGGCTGGTGGGCTGGCCTTTTTGGCCGCCGCCCCGCTGGGTGCGTTTATTGCCCGGCGCAGCGGCCGCGCCAAACCGGCAAATAACTTGTAGTCACGTTCACCAGGAGCAAACCGTCATGGCCCGATCGTTCCGACTCCCTTTGCCTGCCGCTAACCCGGATAAGATCCGTTTTCCCAACCGCTGCGTTTGCTGCGGCGCTCCGCGTCACGCCGACTCGACGTTAGGGGTGAGCCGCGTGGTGCAGCGCAAGCGGCGGCAGGAACCGGTGGTCCTGCGCTATGCCGTGCCCCACTGCGACAAATGCCATCGCGGCACCAAGGCAGTCTTTTTGGTTGGTCTGCTGCCTTTTCTGGCCGGATTTGTTTTGCTGGGTGGAGCGGCGTTTGTGCTGGCGGCTTTTTACGCCAGCGCACTGGGCATCGACCGCAACAGCGTTCCCGGCAGCGCCAACTCCCTGGTGGTGGGGGCGGCGGCGGGTATGATGATTGGTCTGGTTGGTGCCTTTTTGTTTGAAGGCGCGGCCCGGCTGCTGCTTTTGCCCTTCTTTGGCCAGGCTTTGTGGCAGGCCCCGATGCTCATGACCCAGTTCATCCAGGATACCGACTACATAGCCGGGCTGCGCGGTAAGCTGGACCCCGAGGCCAAACATCTGCTGCTGACCTTCAACAATGATGAGCTAGCGGCCGAATTTGCGCGGTTGAATGGGGAAACGGCCGTTGACGCCCCTTGACCCTCCCCCTCCTTAACCTTTAATTCGTATTTGTCTACACCCTGGGTATACTGCGTACAGACGTTGCCTTGCAGCGCCTCTACAGTCCCTACAAAGGAGAAGCTGTGAACACGCAAGATATTCAAACGCTTTACGACTACAACTATTGGGCCACAGGCCGCATTTTGGCCACTGCCGCGCAGGTGAGCCACGAGCAGTTTGTCGGCCTTGCCGGGCACAGCCTTGGCAGCTTGCGCGGTACGCTGGTGCACTTACTGGATGGCGAACGTGCCTGGCGTAAGCTGTTCGAGGAGCAAACGCTGACTTACTTCGGTGCCTGGCAGGAAGCGGATTTCCCCACGTTGGCCCTGCTGGTGCAGCGCTGGCAGGCGGATGAGCAGGCCATGCGCGCCTACCTGGCCCAACTCACCGATGAAGCGCTGAATGGCACGATCAGCTACACCACACCGGAGGGTGCTTATCGCGAGCGGGTTTTGTGGCACTGCTTGCTGCACCTGGCTAACCACGGCACGCAGCACCGCAGCGAAGCCGCGGCCATTTTGACGGGCTACGGCCGTTCCCCCGGCGATCTCGATTTTACCGCTTTTTTGAATGAGCAAAGCCGCTAAAAACACCAGGCGTCCGGTGCCCAAAATGCACGAGGGCGAGGTGGACACCAGTCCGGCGCTGGTGCGCCAGCTGCTGGCGGATCAGTTTCCCCACTGGGCCGACCTGCCCCTCAAGCGGGTTGCTTCCGCCGGTACCGACCACGCCATTTACCGGCTGGGCGAAGACAAGGCGGTGCGCCTGCCGCGCATCGACTGGGCCACGGGCCAGGCAGCAAAGGAAATGCACTGGCTGCCGCGCCTGGCACCGCAGCTGCCGCTGGCCGTGCCGGAACCGCTGGCCTTGGGCGAACCGGCGGCGGGTTATCCCTGGCACTGGTCGGTTTACCGCTGGCTGCCCGGCCAGAACGTGACCATCGACACGCTGATGAACCCGGCGGCAACGGCCGTTACCCTGGCCCACTTCCTCACTACCCTGCAGCAAATAGACACCAGCGGCGGGCCGCTGGCGGCTGAGCACGAGCTGCGCGGGGTGCCGCCGATCAGCCGCGACGAAACCACCCGCGAAGCCATCGCCGCCCTGCACGGCATGTTTGATGCCGGGGTGCTGACCGCCATTTGGGAAGCCGCCCTGCAAGCGCCAGACTGGGAGCGGGCACCGGTCTGGTTTCATGGGGACGTGCTGCCGGGGAATTTGCTGTTTGTAGACGGCCGTCTCACCGCCATCATCGACTTTGGTGGGCTGGGCGTGGGCGATCCGGCCTGCGATCTGATGATCGCCTGGAACCTGTTCACCGCCGAGAGCCGGGCAGCGTTTCGCCAGGCGCTGTCGGTGGATGACGCCACCTGGGCACGGGGTCGGGGCCACGCGCTGGCCCAGGCCGTCATTTTTATCCCGTACTACCTGAAGACCAATCCGGTGGGGGTGGCCTATGCCCGCCGCGCCGTGGCGGAGATTGTGGCCGAATGGCAGATACAGCACGGTTGAAATTCATTGACGATTTAGAACATTTATTCTAAAATCCCTTGGGCAAAACAACAAACCAGCCCTTAGCAACCGTCAAAAATTTGCTGACAAAGATTGGGTCAATCTTTAAGATTGACCCAATATCATATGTGAGGAGACGACACCAACTGTCGTTGACCACCATGAATGAAAATCAGCAGATTTCGCAGATTAACAAGATTTAATCCGCGTTCATCCGCGTTAATCCGCGGCCTATTTTCGAAGGAGAAAAATATGGACGATCCAGTGGAAACGGGTGCATCGGTGACGGCGTGGCCAAAGGGCATCAGCGCCATTACTTTGTTTGTGGAGGATATGACCGCAGCAAAACTGTTTTACCAGACGGTTTTTGGCCTGCCGGTGTATTATGAGGATGATGCCTCTACCGTGTTCCAGTTTGGCAACACGCTGATCAATTTGCTGGAGACAACGGCCGCTCCCGAACTCATCGAACCCGCCAGGGTAGCCAGCCGCGAGGCGGGGCACCGCTTTGTGTTTACGATTCCGGTCAACGACGTGGATACCATGTGCGCCCAGCTGGTGGCGCGCGGCGTGAAGCTGCTCAATGGGCCGATGGATCGGCCGTGGGGCATTCGCACCGCCAGCTTTATGGACCCCGGCGGACACATTTGGGAGATTGCCCGATAAGGAGTCAAGAATGGACAAACATGAACTGGTCGATTGGCTGAAAGCGGAATACCGTCAGTTTCAGTCGCTTCTGGATGAGATTGGTACGGCACGGATGGCGCTGCCCGGCGTGGCGGCGCACTGGTCGGTGAAGGACATCCTGGCCCACCTGAACGGCTGGCACCCGACGCTGCTTGGCCCGATGCAGGCCGCCCTGCGCGGCGAACCAAAGCCCCCGCCGCCCTGGCCTGCCACCCTACAAACCGACGACGAGATCAACGCCTGGATTTATGAGAGTGGTCGGGAACGGCCGTTGTCCGAACTCCTGGCCGAAACCCACCAACAAATGCAGCAGCTCATGGCCCTCATCGAAGCCCTGCCCGATGATGTGCGGATCGAGCATGTGCACCACCAGGAACGTGTTTATCATCTGGTCTGGATAGGTGAGGAACGTTTTGTCGTCGGTGAATATTTTGACCATTTCCACGATGATCATGAGCCAGACCTTCGTGCCTGGCTGGCCAAAATCGAGGCCGCGTAAGGAGATTGTTCCATGAATGCAGAGGCTTTTCGCTATTTCTACAACTACCATTTTGCGCAAAACCGCAGCCTGTGGGATCGGTATATCGCACTGCTGACTTATGAGCAGTTTGGCCGAGCCGCCGCCTATTCGCATGGCTCGGTGCGCAGCCAGATTGTGCACCTGCTGGATGTGGACGATGTCTGGTTCAGCGAACTGCAAGGCATTGAACCGTTTGACCCGCTGCCCGATGCTACGGGCGAAGACGACCGGGCCAGTATTCGCGCTCATTGGGATCGGGTTGAGCAAAAAGTGCGCGCCTACCTGGCCGAACTGCAAGACGAGATGCTGTTCACCAGGCCGATTGCCGAGCCGGATGAAGACAAAGACCTCATTGTGTGGCAGGTGCTGCTGCACGTGGTGAACCACGCCACCGACCACCGCGCCCAAATTCTGCGCCAGCTCAACGACTTGGGCGTAGATACGGCGTCCCAAGATTTCATCTTCTACGTGTACGATCATCCGTAGCTCTACTAAAAAACCACAGATTCTTATCTGCGTTCATCTGTGTCCCATTGTTAGAGGAGACGACATGTATGGTACGCACCACCATGGATGAAAATTTGTAGCCCGATTTGGT
>CAUJGI010000522.1 GCA_963169155.1 Chloroflexota bacterium | reverse complement strand
GAAACGCAGATTCGCACCGGGCAAACGGCCGAAGAAATTGTGCGTGAAGCGGTGACAAACCGGCATGACCTGGTGGTGCTGGGTGAACAAAAACATGTGGGTTTGGCCGGGCGCTGGCTGCCGCCAACGGCCGAACGAGTTGTGGCCCAAATGCCTTGCCCCGTGCTAATTGCGCGGGGGGAAGTACGGCCGTTGCACAAAGTCCTGGTCTGTGAAAGCGGCCGGGACCCGTCCCTGCTCAATCGGCTGATCACCCACCTTTCTCCCCTGCTGAAGAAGGTTGACGAATTGACTGCCCTGCACGTCATGTCGCAGATTGCTGCCGCGCCCGGCGTGCCCGGCTGGGAACTGCGCGCCAGCGCCGACGAGCTGATTGAACGGCACACGATTGAAGGCAATCTGCTGGAAGCCGATTTAGCCCGGCTGGCTGAACTGAACGTGCGCCTGGAGGCTAAGGTTCGTCATGGCCTGGTGGTGCGGGAAATTTTGGCCGAAATGCAAAGCGGCGACTACGACATGGTGGTGATTGGCTCCCACCAGGGCAAGGGCTGGGAACGCTTTTTGCTGGACGACCTGGCCCACGAACTGATTTGTGATGCGGACCGGCCCTTGTTGGTTGTGTAACGTTAAACTAATTCCCGATTTATGTAATTGGCAGAAAGTTTTTCAAAATAAAAGAGCGTGGAATCTGCCAATTACTTGAGTAAACCGCACAAAAATGATGCTTTTTTCTTCCAAAAACTTTGTGCGGTTTACTTAGCGGCGTGGCACCCTTCCCGTTCTTTATTTTGACGGCACAACATCATACGCTAGCAGCAGCTGGCCCAGACCATCCAGCGCTTCCGGGTCGTGGTAGAGGGTGGTGAGCTGGGTGTCAACGGCCGTTGCCAGTAGCCCCCCCTCCAAAATCGAGGCAAACGACTGTCCGCCGAGCAGCCGCCCCACCTGTGTCAGATAGAGCCGGTTCAGCGCCTGCCCGGCCAGCAGCGTATGCAGCACCTTCGGCCCGGCCGCTGAATAGATCGTCTGGTAACCCAATTCCGCCAAAATTTGCACCATTTTCCCCGCCGAAACGCTGCCTTCGCCCGTTTCAAACAGCCTGCCCGCCGCCGCTTCTATTTCAGCGGCGCGGATGGGGTCCGGATTGGCCGGGGTGAAGACAAAAACACGACGGCCGTTGGCCGTCAAAATCGGCGGGATGGGGAAGTCCAGCGTGGCGCTGAGGATGGCCAGGTCAGGCTGAGGGCGCAATCCCTGGTCCGCTCGCCAGGCGCGTAAATCGGCGTACTCGGGATCGTCCACCGCCAGAATTTCCTGGGCCCGCCCATCTGCCCAATCCCGTAAATAGCGCCCCGTCGTGAGGATTACATCTGCCTGCGCCGCCAGCTCTTGAAACAGCCGCCAGTCGCGCTCATTGGCCACGTTTTTGGGAATGACAAACCCGGATTTGGTGGGGTGAGGAATGGCGATACGGCCGTCTAAACTCATCACAAAATTGGCGTAGACAAACGGCCGTGCCTGCTGCCAGGCCAACTCACGCAGATTATGATCGAGGTAGAGGTTGGTTAACGGCCGCTCACCGACCGTAGGCAAGAGTTGTCGAATCGTCATCGGGTTTCTGCTTCTTTTTGTGCCGTCAGGGCGGCCAGCCCGGCATCGATGACCTGAACAATGCGCGCCGCGTCATAAATGCAGCCAGACCAGACGCCGCCGCTGGCCCGCTGCAGCGCCGCCCACAACCGGGTGTCGTCGGGCAGGGCAGGATGCGGCTGGAGCTGGGGGTGAAACGGCCGCTGCTGGAGCAAAACGGCCGCTGCGGCAGGTGACAGCGTTTCCTGTTCGGTTCCGACAAAATCAATCCGCCCGGTCAACCGCTGCCGATCTACCTCAATTTCAATGATGTCCCCGTCTTTCAGCTGGCCAAGCGGCCCGCCTGCCAGCGCTTCTGGCCCGATGTGCCCAATGCACGCCCCCGTCGAGACGCCCGAAAAGCGGGCATCGGTTAAAACCGGTACTGTTTTTCCCCAGGGGATAAATTTCAGCGCCGAGGTAACCTGGTACGTTTCTTCCATACCGGTGCCCGACGGCCCACCGCCAATCATCACCACCACGTCCCCTGCTTTGACGGGCGGCTGACTCAACCCTTTGATCGCCTTCACGGCATCTTTTTCCGACACAAACACCCTGGCCGGGCCGCGATGTCGGTAAACGTCATCGGCACCCACCACCGCCGGGTCAATGGCCGTCGCCTTCAGCACCGAGCCTTCCGGCGCGATGTTGCCCACTGGGAAGACGAGGGTGCTGGCCAGTCCGGCGGCCCGGGCACTGTTGGCATCCATGATGATTTGGTCCACGTCAATGCCCGCCTCCGTCAGCCGCTGGCGCACCGCCGCCCGCCGGAGGCTGTCCTGCCACCAATCCAGCACGGCCGATAATTTTTCCCCGGTTGCCGTGATCACATCCAGATTGAGCAGCCCCATCGCCCGCAGATGCAGCATCACTTCTGGCACACCCCCGGCCATAAACACCTGCACGGTCGGGTGATTGCGCGGGCCGTTGGGCAGGGCATCCACCAGGCGCGGCGTGAGCCGGTTGACGCGGTTCCAATCGTGCACGGTGGGCCCGGGTAGACCGGCGGCGTGGGCAATGGCCGGGATGTGCAGCAGCAGGTTGGTGGAACCGCCAAACGCGGCGTGAACCAGCATGGCATTTTCCACAGCCTGCGGGGTGAGAACGGCCGATAGGGGCAGTTCGGCCGTTTTTAACCGCAGTAGCGCCAGGGCGGAACGGTGGGCCATGTCCAACCACACCGCTTCGCCAGAGGGGATCAGGGCGCTGTGGGGCAGGGCCAACCCCAGCGCCTCGGCAACCACCTGGGCGGTGGCCGCGGTGCCCAAAAATTGGCAGCCGCCGCCCGGCGAACCGCAAGCGCGGCAGCCCATCGTGGCCGCGTAATCCAGATCGATTAGATTGTGGGCAAAACGCGCCCCAATCGTTTGCACCTTGCCGGCGTCTTCGCCGTCGACGGTGGGCAGGGTCACGCCGCCGGGCACAATGACCCCTGGCAAATCGGCGCAGCCAGCCAGGGCCATCATCATGGCTGGCAATCCTTTGTCACAGGTGGCCACGCCCAGCACCCCTTGCCGTTGCGGCAGGGAGCGAATGAGGCGGCGCAGCGTCATGGCGGCGTCATTGCGATAGGGCAGGCTGTCGAACATGCCGGTGGTGCCCTGGGAACGGCCGTCACACGGATCGCTGCAATAGGCGGCAAAGGGCAGCGCGCCCTGTGTTTTGAGCGTTTCTGCGGCCTGCCGCACCAGCAAATCAAGCTCCCAATGGCCGGTGTGGTAGCCTAACGCGATGGGACGGCCGTCGCTATCGCGCAAACCGCCCAGGGTGCTGAGGATGAGGTATTGGGGCCGCCCTACGTCGGCGGGATGCCAGCCCATGCCCGCGTTTTGCGTCAGGCCAAACAGGTTGCCGCTGGGTTCGCTGCGTAACATTTCTTCATTGATGGGTAAACGGCCGTCTGGCCCTTCACCTTGTAAGCGCGCTGCGGCAATAAATTGATCATCGCCCAGAATACTTTCCAGGCGTGGGGGGGTGGGAGTAGCCATGGTGTTTTGTTCCGTTGTTTGCCAGCCATCGCCCTGTCGGCAGCGACGAAAAGGCCTATCTGTCTAAAAACGTTTGCAAGATTATAGTGAGATTTGTGTAATTGGCAGAAAGTTATTGAGGCGTCGCCTGGCTCAACTGGTGGCTACCCCTACCACTCGCGTACCGCAGAAGAATTGGAACGTTTCGGCCGTGCCCTCCTCGCCGAAGCCGCTCAGCCCCCAGGCGGGGCGCGGGGCCAGCGGATGCAGTCCCAGCAGCCCGACGCCGTTGATCTTCACGCCGCCGGTACGCATCTGCCGGGCAATGGCTCGCGCTCGTGCTTCGTCCCGGCTGTAAACGTAGCCGCCCAGGCCAAACGGCGTCTGGTTGGCCAGCGCCACCGCTGCGGCATCGGTTTGGAAGGTGTGTACTGTCGCCACCGGACCGAAAATCTCGTCAACGGCCGTTTCTCCCCCCAATCCCGTCACCAAAGTCGGCGACAAGAAGCAGCCGGGCAGTTCCGGCAGCGGTGTGGGCTGGTGGCTGACGCCGCCCTGGGATTGCAGTTGGGCAACGGCCGTTTGCACCCCCTGCCAATGCCCCCGATGCACCAACGGCCCCATCTCGCTGCGCTCATCCAGCGAATGCCCGATTTTCACCGCCGCCAAACGATCCAGCGTCCGATCCAGCAGCGCGGCCTGCACCGATTCATGCACCAGCAGCCGCCCCAGTGCCCGGCACCACTGCCCGTTCAGCGTCGTCAGCCCGGCCACGATGCCCGCCGCCGCTGCCTCCAAATCGGCGTCCTCCAGCACGATCAGGGCGTTGTTGCCGCCCAGTTCCAGTTGCAGCGGCTTAAAATCTATGGCGCACGCCTGAGCCACCGCCCGCCCGCCATGCAGCCCGCCGGTGAACGAGACGCAGCGCGTTCGCCTATCCCCCACCAGCGCCGCACCCACCGCCCCGCCGCCGTGCAGCAGTTGGAACACACCCGGCGGAAAACCCGCTGCCTCAATCGCCTGGGCCAGCAGCATGGCCGAATAGGGGGCAAATTCGGATGGTTTGAGAATGGTGGGACAGCCCGCGGCCAGTGCGTTGGCAATTTTGTGGGCGGCCAGCGGCGCGGGTGAGTTCCAGGGGGTGATGCAGACGGCCGTTCCCCACGGCCGTTTCAAAACCTCTACCGCGCCAAACTTGCCGGGCAGCGTCGACCCCAGCGCCTCCGGCTGCAAAATCTGGTCCGCCGCCTGTCGGAAGATGAGCGGCAAAATCCCGGCCATCTGCCGCGTCAGGCGGATGACCACGCCGCTGTTCAGCGCGTCCAATGCGGCGACGGCTTCGGTGTGGTCGGCCAGCCAGTCGGCGGCTTTTTCCAGCAGGGCGGCGCGTGTGGCCGGTGGCGTGTTGGCCCAACGGCCGTCCTGCTCAATGTCGTTGGCCGTTTGCAAAGCGCGTTCAATCTGTGCCGCCCCAGCGGCCAGCTGCGGCGGCAAGCGCTTCCCCGTGTTGGGATCGTGGTTCCAGTGTGGCAGGGTTTGAGACGGCCGTTCCCATCGCCCCGCAATCAAATTCATCATCTCCGGCAGCTGCGGATATGCTTTTGTCATCTCACACCTTAAAAATGGGACGCGGATGACGCGGATCAAAACAGAAATCGGCGCTTATCCGCGTCCCCTTCCTTTCTGAATCACTAACCCACCGATTACCGAATACCGATAACCGCCTCACATACTAAAAACCGCGTACCCTTCCCCTTCCACAATCATCTTGGCCGCTTCCAGACGGCCGCGTTCGGCGGGGAAGGCCATCACCAGCCCCATCGAAATGTCGCGCAGCATGCGGGCGATGACGCCACGATTGCCGGTGTTGCTGGTGCCGCACATCTTCATGGCGTACTGGGCCACGTTGAAGGCACATTCGGCCGAGACGCCTTTACACAGCCGCCACTGCTGCACCACCGCTTCCTTGGGCAGCAACGGCGGTTCCGACGCTTCCAAATCAAGCTGGCGGCGCATCCAGAGGCGCGCTGTTTCCATATCCACCGCCATCTTGCCGATGAGTTCCTGGTGGAACGGGCTGGAGGCAATCGGCTTGCCGCTGTCGCCAAAAGTCATCCGCGTGGTGAAATCCAGGGCAAAATCGTACGCCTGTTTGGCTGCGCCCAGGTAGATAACCGCCGCCGCCATCTGGTAGCCAAAGAGCGATCCCCGGCTCATCTGCATCATCTTCACAAACGCGCCGGGCACGGTCAGGGCATCCGCGGCGGGCACAAAAACGTTGTCCAGGTTCACCCCGTGCGAGGCCGTGGCTCGCATTCCGATGGCGTCCCAAGACGGCCGTTCCGACACCCCAACCGCATCTGCCGACACAAAAAAGAGGGCCAGGCCAGCGGCCGTTTCTGTGCCCGCCACCTTGCCGATGATCAGATATTCGTCCGCAACACCGGTGTTGCAGCCAAACGATTTCACGCCGCTGGCCAGCCAGCCGCCCTTGGTTGGCGTCAGTTCGGTGGAGATGACCACGGCGCTTTTTTCCGATTTGGGCGATTCGCTGCCAAAGTTGCCCAGGAATCGGCCCTCCGCGCCCATCTTGCGCAGCACTTTTTCGCCAAAGGCCAGCACGGTGGCGGCCTCTTCGTCGCTGCCAAACTTGCCCGCGGCCACCGCCTCCAACGCCAGCAGCCCGCGCGAGACGCTGCTGTTGTGGAAAAAGTAAGCCAGCGCCGACGACGGGCAGGCAGTACCCATGGCAAACGTGGCGGCGGTGTAATCGCGCAGCGTGCCGCCCAGGCCACCATACTTTTCTGGCACCATCAGGCCAAACAGCCCGGCGTCACGCAATAGTTCCTTGTGCGAAGGGGGGAATTGGCCGGTGGCATCGGCCGTTTCGGCGGCGTCACGCAGGGCGGGCAGCACGCTTTCTACGCGGGCAGCCCGCTCTTTTTCGGCGGGGGTCAGGTCGTAAATGAAATATTCGGCCGTTAATTTCTGGCTCATCGGGTTCCTCCTGGCCGTTTCTGGTATTCGCCCAGCGGCGGGCCAACAATCGCGCCGTTGTCGTAAATGAGATTGCCGCGCAGGAAGGTGTGCGCCACCTGGCCGGTCAGCTCCTGCCCTTCAAACGGGGTGTACCCCTGGCCTGATGGCGACTCGGCGGCGAGCACGGTGAACGTTTGCTGTGGGTCCAGCAGCACCAGGTCGGCATCGTAGCCGGGGGCGATGTCCCCTTTGTGCGGCAGGCCAAAGCGCTGCGCCGGATTCCAGCTCAGCAGCTCGGCCATTTGGTTGAGCGACATGCCCCGCTTGCTCCCCTCGCTGTAGACGCCGGAGAGCAAATATTCGGTGCCGCCAAAGCCAGATTTGGCCATCCAGATGTCGTCGGGATGCGCGGCGCTGTATTTGAGTTCGGTGCGGCAGCAGGCGTGATCGCTGACAATCCAATCCACCTCGCCGCCCAGCACCTTCTCCCACAAAAATTCCACGTCCGTACGCGGGCGGATGGGCGGATTGACCTTGGCCAGCACCTGTGTCGGCGTTTCGATGTCTAGCAGCAGGTGGCCCACTGTCAACTCGCGGCGGAAGTTAATGTGGGGGAACAGGTCTTGCATCATCAGGGCGGCTTGCAGCGCCTTGCGTGAGCTGAGGTGCAGCAAGTTGATGTTCAGGCACTCCGTTTCATACGCCAGGTAGGCGGCGATGAAGACGGCCAGCCCTTCGGAGTGGGGCGGGCGGGCGGCGTGGTAGGCGGGCAGCCCTTTCAGCTTGCCTTCGCGCTCCACGATTGCGGTGTAGGCATTGAGAATGTCGGCGATTTCGCAGTGCAGGCTGAGGCTGATGTGCGGCGCTTGCGCCGGGTAATCCGCCAGCATTTCTTTCATCTGGCGCATGATAAACTCGAAGTGGGCAAAGTCGTACCGTTCGTCCTCGTCGAGCATGAGGAAGTTGTGCTGCTGGGTGGAACGGCCGTGTAACCCATGCCCGCCGTAAAACATAAAAATCTTAAACGACGAAACGCCGAAATCGGTCATCAGGGCGGGCATTTCGGCGATATGACCCCGGTTGATGGGGGCCAGGTGGTAGCCGTAATCGACCCAGTAGTTGCCCGCCGATTTGGCCAGCACTTCGGGGTAAAAGTCACGGTATGGGCCGCCTTTGTTGAGGTAATACTCGCCGGTGCGGAAGTAGGTGAGGGCGGTGGTCACACCGCCCATCGCCGCCGCCTTGCTTTCAGTCACGGCATCCTCCGCCAGAGGCGAATAGATGCCCACGTGCATGTGGGCGTCTACCAGACCGGGGAAGGCGAGCAGGGAACGGCCGTCAAATACCGTTTGCCCAGTTTCTACCGGGATATCCGGGGTAACCTGGGCAAATTTCCCATCCTTGATGCCGATGTCCAGCCGGTCCACGCTCTGCTGCTTCGGCCGTACCACACGCACATTTTTAATAATCAGGTCCAACTGTTTCTCCGTCATAATTCTCCTTACCAGAATCATCCATAGATGACACAGATTTGCTTATCTGTGTCATCTGTGCCATCTGTGGACAGTTATTTTTCTGTCGTGACGATGATGCCTGCGTGGGCCAGGTCGGCGATTTGGCTGGGGGTGTAGCCAAGTTCGGTGAGCAGAACGGCCGTATGTTCCCCAACGTCCGGCGGATTGGCCCGCCAATCACCACGCTGCGCCCCTAGCAGGAGGGGCAGGCGGGGCAGCTTCATCGTCGGGCCGCCGGGCGGCGTGATATTCAGCAGGCTGTCCCCGGCGTTGAGCTGCGGGTCGTCGGTCAGCTCTTCGGGCCGGGCGATGGGGGAGAAGGGCAGATTGGCCTGCTCGCAGCGAGCCAGAATGTCGGTTTTGTCCATGCTGCAAAACAGGTCCTGGAGTTGGGGCAGCAGCCAATCGCGCTGGGCGATACGGCCGTTATTGGTGCCCAACCGTTCGTCCGCCAGCCAGTCCGGCCGGTCAAACGTCGTGCAAAAACGGCCCCACTGCTTGTCGCTGGTAACGCCGACAAATACCCGCGCCCCGTCCCGCGTTTCAAACTGGTGGTAGATGGCCCAGGCGCTGACGCGAGCGGGCATGGGCGGCACGGGCTCGTCCACCTGCGCCGCGTACGCCATGTGATGCCCCATGAGGAAAACGGCCGTTTCAAACAGTGCGCTCTTCACCAACTGCCCCTGGCCGGTGCGTGCCCGCTCCTGCACTGCCAGCAGTATGCCCATCGCGCCAAACATACCGGTCATCACGTCGATCACCGACGCCCCGGCGCGCAGCGGCTGCCCTGGCGGGCCGGTCATGTAGGCCAGACCAGACATCATTTGCACCACCTCGTCCAGCGCCATCCGGTTTTCGTACGGGCCGGGCAGGAACCCTTTCAGGGCGCAGTAGATGAGGCGGGGATGGTCGGCGGCCAGATCGTCGTAGCCCAGGCCGAGCCGTTCCATCGTGCCGGGGCCAAAATTTTCGATGAGCACGTCGGCAGTGGCCAGCAGTTGGTGGATGATCGCCTGCCCTGCGCTCGTTTTCAGGTCTACCACCAGGCTCTTTTTGTTGCGGTTGAACATGGCGTAGTAGCCCAGGCCAAACCCGGCCAGCCGCCGCGTGTCGTCGCCGTGCGGGGCACGCTCAATGCGGATCACCTCCGCGCCAAAGTCGGCCAGCATCAGCCCGGCGGCCGGGCCGAGCACGGCGTGGCTAAATTCCAGCACGCGGATGCCCTGGAGGGGGAGACGGCCGTTCTCACTGCTGCTCATAATCCCCCCGCTCCCGCAAGTAGTTGACCAATCCGCCCGCCTGCAAAATTGCCACCATCACATCGGGCAGGCGGGTGGCGGGGTAGATACGGCCGTTGCTCTCATCCACCACCTGCCCGGCCAGCAGATCCACCGCCAGCCGCGCCCCTGGGGTGATGGCATGTGGCCCAATTTCGACCACCGGCAGGCCAATGTTGATGGCGTTGCGGAAAAAGATGCGAGCAAAGTAGGCGGCCACCACCACCGATACCCCGGCCGCCTTCAACGCCAGCGGCGCCTGTTCCCGCGACGAGCCGCAGCCGAAGTTGTCACCCGCCACCAGCACGTCGCCGGGCTGCACCTGCTGGCGAAAATCCGGGTCCAAATCCTCCAGCACGTGGGCCGCCAGGTGGCTTACGTCCAGCGTTTTGGTGTATTTGCCCGGAATAATCCGGTCCGTATCAACGTTGTCGCCATACACGTGGGCGATACCTTGAATCGTTTTCATAATTTTTTCACCCCAGAGGGCACAGAGGGCACAAAGAAAAAGAGTAAAACTCCGTGTCCTCTGTGTTCTCCGTGGTTAGTTTTCTAACTCCGCCGGATTGGTAATCTCGCCGGTGAGGGCAGCGGCGGCAACGATGGCGGGAGAGGTCAGGTAGATGTGGGCGTTGGGATTGCCCATCCGCCCGCGAAAGTTGCGGTTGGCGGTGGAAATCACCACTTCCTCGTCACCGGGTACACCCTGGTGGGTGCCGACGCACGGGCCACAGCCGGCCGTCATGAAGGTGGCCCCGGCCGCCGAGAGCGCCGCCACGGTGCCGTCGGCCAGGGCGGCGTCGAACACCGCTTTGGAGGCCGGGGCGATGAGCAGGCGCACACCCGGCGCGATGCGCTGCCCGGCCAGCACGGCGGCGGCGGCGTGCCAATCTTCCAAACGGCTGTTGGTGCAGGAGCCGATGAAGGCCAGCTGGATTTTTTGCCCGGCAACGGCCGTTACCGGCACAATGTTGTCGGGTGAATGGGGCACGGCAATCTGCGGCGTCAGGTGGCTCAGGTCAAATTCGCGGACGGCGTGGTAGCGGGCGTCGGGATCGGCCTGAATCGGGGTAAATGGGGTGGGCCAGTCAAGGCCGGTGGTGTCTACCACGGCCGTTTTGCCCCCCATTTCTGCCACCATGTTGGCCAGCGTCATCCGGCTGGCGAGGGATAGGTGAGTGACGGCCGTTCCCGTAAACTCCACCGCCTGGTAGGTGGCTCCAGCAATGCCCAACTGGCCCACCAAAAATAGAATGATGTCCTTGGCCGAGACGTGGGGTTGGAGACGGCCGTTCAGCACCAATTTTGTCGTTTCCGGTACCTTGAGCCACGTTTTGCCCGTCAGCCACGCCGCCGCCAGGTCGGTGGAACCCATGCCGATGCCCAGCGCCCCCACCGCGCCGTAGGTGGGCGTGTGCGAATCTGCGCCCAAAAAGATGTGGCTCGGCTGGACGTGGCCGTTTTCCACCATCAACTGGTGGCAGATGCCCGCACCAACGTCGTAGAGCTGGCAGCCCATCTCGGCGGCAAAGTCGCGCATCAGCCGGTGCAAATTGGCGATGCGCTCGTTGGGCGCCGGTGCAGCGTGGTCAATCACCAAAAAAGCCTGATCCGGCCGCTTCAAGCGCGTCCCACCCATCTCGCGGAAGGCGCGCATGGCCAACGGCGCGGTCGTGTCGGAAGCCATGGCCCCGTCCACAGGCACCACGGCAATCTCCCCGGCACGTACGGCAATCCCGGCGCGCTGCGAGATGATTTTTTCGGTGACGGTTTGTGCAGTCATAGTTTGGGGGGAGATTGGTAATTGGAGATTTGGTGTAGTACACATCTCCAATCTCTAATCTCCGATCTTATAAATCTTACCCGGTAGCTCAAAGCCAAAAAACGTTTCTAAATCACGGGAGATGTGGGCCACGGCCGTTCCATCCACCCCCGTATTAATGCCCATTTCGTGCATCATGAACAGCGTGTCTTCCGTGGGGATGTTGCCCCTGGCTCCCTGAATGAATGGGCAGCCGCCCAGGCCGCCAAAGGAAGTGTCAAACAGAGTGACGCCGTTTTTGAGCGCGGCCAGGCAGTTGGCCAGCCCCATGCCCCGCGTGTCGTGCAGGTGGAGGACGATGGGGGTTTGTTGGGCCAACGGCCGTATCTCTTGCAGCACCCGCCGAATCTGGTTTGGATTGCCCAACCCGGCCGAATCGGCCAGCGACAGTTCATCAATGCCCATCGCCAGGAACTGCCGCGCCAGGCTAACGACGCGCCCGCGCTCAACCGGCCCCTCATAGGCACAGCCGAACGCCACCTGCACCCCGGCGCGCACCGTCATGCCCCAGGCGCGGGCCTGCTGCACCATCTCCGCCATGCGCGCCATGCCTTCGGCGATGCTGCAATTGGCGTTGCGCTGGCTCATCGTTTCCGTGGCCGGGACGCCCATATCGACGTGTTTCAGCCCTGCCTTGTGCGCCCGCTCCAGGCCGCGCAGGTTCAGCACCAGCCCGTTGTACTGTACGCCGGGAATGTCCGGCAATTGGGCACAGACCGCTTCGGCGTCGGCCATTTGCGGCACCAGTTTGGGATGGACAAACGAGGTGACCTGGATGCGCCGCACCCCGGCGGCAGCCAGACGGCGAATCAGGTCTACTTTCAGCGCCGTCGGCACCAGCTTTTCCTGAGTTTGCAGGCCGTCGCGCGGCCCCACTTCGATGATGTCGGCGTGGACGGGCAGGGTGGGTTCGTCCAGCGCCTCGCTGCGCCGCCAGAGGCGGTTGTGGTAGAGCAGCGGCATGTCGCTGTCGGCGGCCCACACATCCTGCACTTCGCCCACAAAAATGGTGTGGTCACCGCCGTCGTACATGGCCCAAACGGTGCAGTCCAGCCAGGCCAGGGCATCGGGGAAGATGGCGCAGCCGGTAACGGCCGTATCCACCGCAATCCCGGCAAAACGATCTTCAACCTCCGGGCGCATCCCGGCAAAAATCATGCCCCGCTCCCGGTGGTGGGCGGCCAGCACGTTAACGGCAAACGTGCCCGTGTCGGCGATGACCTGGTGGGTAAACAGCCGCTTGCTCAGGCTGACCATCACCAGCGGCGGCTCAGCGCTAAGGCTGCTAAACGAACTGGCGGTAATGCCGATTGGCTGCCCCTGGTGGGTGGTCGTTACGATGGTCACGCCCGTGGCAAATTGGGCCATTGCCTGCTTAAAGTCAGTGGGGTTGATGGTCATAGTTACCTGTGGGGAGATTGGAGATTGAACGCCGCGAATCTCCAATCTCTAATCCCCAATCTCCCTCGCTTTTATACTTTGTGCCGCATGCTGCCCGGCCAACATGCCCAAGCCCAGCGCCGTGAGCAGGCCATTACCGGACAGATAACCGCCGGGGCCGTGCCCGCTGATCCCTGCGGCCGCGCCGCCACCGGCGTACAGGTTGGGCACAAATGCACCATCTGGTTTGCAGACACGGCCGTTCCTATCCACCTTTAGCCCGCCCTGGGTATGGAACAGCGCCCCGGTAACTTTGACGCCGTAGTAGGGTGGGGTGAGGCTGCGGCAGTCGGAACGGCCGTACAGATCCCCAACTTCCCCGCGTGTCGCTTGCTGGTAGCTTGCCACGCTGTCGGCCAACCCGGCGGCGGCGATGTTGAGCTGGGCGGCGAGATCGGGGAGGGAAACGGCTGTGTGCACCGCCCCCGCCGCCAGCGCTTCCCGATAATCGTCAAAACTGAGCGCCAGCTGGTGAATGCGTTCATCGTATATGGCCCAGGCCACGCCTTCGGGCTGCTGCAAAACGGCCAGGGCGTGTTCGGAATAGCCGGTGGACTCGTCGGCGAAACGCTGCCCGTGGCGGTTGACGTGTACGCCGCCCTCCATGATGACGGCGTAGGTGATGAGGATGCCGTGCGGGGTGGCGACGTTGGCGTGCGCCTGGTAGGCGTCCATAAAGGCCACCGCCGCGCCCAGTTCCATCCCCCACAAAATGCCCTCGCCGGTATTGCCTTCGCCGCCAAAGTAGAGCGCGTCGGCCATGGCGGGGCAGTATTGGCGCACCATCTCGGGGTTCCCGGCAAAGCCGTTGTTAGCCAAAATGACCTTCTGGCACTGGATGCGCTCGGTCTGCGCGCCGTGCTGCACGATGACTCCCACCACGGCGTCGCCGTCGGCGATGAGGCCAACGGCCGGGGCGTCGGTGACGATTTCGATGTGGGGATGATTTTCGGCGGCGCGGCGCATGTCGGCGACCAGCGCGCCGCCGGTGCGGTTGGGCGGGGCGTGCATACGGAATTGGGTGTGACCGGGGTATTTGAAGTCGTCGATGAACACGAGGTTCACGCCGACGTCATCCACCAGCCATTCAACCAGGGTTTTGGAGACGGCAGCCAGGTGCAGGGTAAGGTCGGGGTCGGAGGTGTGGCCGTTTTTGTGCCAGATGTCTTCGGCGAAGTGAACGGCCGTTTCCACCACCCCTGCCGCCTGCTGCAAACGCGTCCCGGCCGCCGGAATCATGCCGCCGGAGCGGGCGGTATTGCTCCAGGGTCGGGGCATCTTCTCCAGCAGCAGCACTTCTGCGCCGCCCTGGGCCGCCGCCAGTGCCGCCGCCAGCCCACAGCCACCGCCGCCGATAACAACAACGGCCGTATCAAACGAATAATTTCCCGGATTGCTATCAATCATGATATTGAAAATGGGACACTGATGAACGCGGATAAACGCTGATCTTTTTTCCTAATATCAGCGTCCTCAGCGTTCATCAGCGTCCAGTTCCCCTTCCCCGTTCAGCGCCATGCGTTTCTTTTTCGGCGTTGGCTCCTTCATGGGCACTTCCTTCATCACCCACGCTTTTTCCAGTTCGGGAATCTCGCGGCGGGCGGGCGAGGGGATGACCACCGCCTGGATGCGGGCCATCTCCGTCTGGATTTTGTGCGAGTCGATGCTCCAGCCCATGTCCAGGCATTTCTGGCGCAGCTTGCGGTAATGCACCTGCAAACGGTCGGCCCGCACGTGCAGCTCCGCGCCCAGGTCGTAGGGCAGCAGCTCTGGCCGCTGCTCGATGACCACGCTCAAATCCTCACCAAAAATCTTGAAGACACGCTTGTGCGAATCCTTGTCGAAAAATGGATGGGTGAAAAAGCCGCGAATCAGGCTGTATTTGCTGACGGTGCGCTCTTCGTCGATGGGCAGGTGGGAGACGATGAGCACCATCTTGCCGATGGGCAGCCCTACTTCCAGGCGGGTGACATTGGGCATAAAAAACGCGCCGCTGGTGCGGATGGGGCGCGGCTCGCTGCCCTGCTTGTAGATGCGGTCCCAGATGCCGCGCTTGCCACGCCGTCCCGGCTGCTTCAGTTCCACGGTGGCTTTACCGCCCCATTCACTGATTTTTTCCACTTCAAAAATGGGCACCTGCGGCTCTTCCCGGTTGCCAAACGCACCGCCGTGCACCCAGGGGGCGTGGGCGATGTCCATGCTGTTTTCCACGGCGCGGGTGTAATGCACATTCCAGTGGTAGTCGCCCTGGATGACGCGGGTGCCGGGGGCGTTGAAATCATCGTCGAGGTCGGGCAGAGACGGCCGTTCCGCCTCCGGCAAATCGCCCAAAAACGCCCAAATGTAGCCATACTTCTCCACCGTTGGGTAGGCGTCCACCCGCGCCTTTTTGGGGATGGGCACGTCATCCTGGTTGGCCGGAATGCGCACGCAGGCGCCGTCCGGGCCGAACTCCCAGCCGTGGTACGGGCAGAC
>CAUJGI010000521.1 GCA_963169155.1 Chloroflexota bacterium | reverse complement strand
GAATCCAAGGCTCTAGCCGCTGCGGGCGAGACGGGCACGCTGAGCTGGTCGCTGTTTTTGAGCGGGTGTTGGCCAACGGCCGTTATCCCATAAAGCCAGCGTGGTGCCGTTTGCGGGCCAGACAGCACCGGAAAAGTGGTTTTGCTGTTGGCCAGCATGGCCAGCAGCTGCAAAGCATCGCTCTCGTGCTCGGCCAGGAGCCTGGTTACCGAGCCACCGGCGCGCATCACCAGAGCCTGGCCAATTCGCTGCCAAACGGTGGCTTCGCTGGTGGGCTTTTGGCTCAGACCGTACTGCTGCAAACGGGGCACGAGGGCCGCCGGTTTGGCGTAAGCCAAAAATGGCGGGGCAAACAGTTCCGCATCTTCGGCAAAGGTGTGACGCGCCGATTCCCACAAAGCCGCTGGGTCCCGCCCGCCGCTGATGGTGTAAACCAGGGTCAGGTACGCCAGGTGTTCATCTGTGCCCCGGACCATCCCGCTGGGCAGCGGCCAGGCCGGGTCCGTCACGCCCCACAGCCCGCCTGCCGCGTAGGCGGTCACCAGCCGGTCACGAATTTCCTCACGCTGCTCACGGTTCATGGGGGTGCTGTTGGCTCAACAAAAATTCCGGTTCGGGCGATTCTTTGACAAAGGCAGCTTTCACCCAGCCGAGCACATCGCCCTCCACCGTCTGGACAATCCACCAATCGGTCCCGGTTGGCTCCTTGAGGATGACGGGCGTTACGTTGGCTACACGGGTCACCTCTTGCCCATCCGGGGCGGCAAAGAGGGAGACGGCCGTTCCATTCTCATCAAACAAATAAACCACCCGGCGCACGTAATAATCGGAAATCCAGCCCATCTGCCCATTGATCGCCTGCACCCGGTAATAGCGGCGCAGCCCCTGTGGCCCCGTCTGGCGTATTTCATGGACAACAACGGCCGTTCCCGTGTGAATCAACGAACTGGTCGCCTCTTCATTATCTGGCTCATCAAACAGCGTTAGCTCATGTTCAACAATCAGACCATGTTCATCGACGCCGCTTACCATCACCCACAGACCATTCGGCTGGGTGGCAATGGTGGCGCCGCTCTCATCCGTTATCGGAATTGTGTCGGGGGGTAGAGAAAATTGAGGGGTTGGCGTAGCCGGAATGATGGAACTGCATCCGGCCAAAATCAGCATGGCAAACAAAATAGTTCTTTTGGTCATCGAGCATCAAAAAAGCCGGGGCGGCTGCCTGCGTAAACACAAACACCGCCCCAGCAAGATCAGGTTAAGGATTGGCTGCGCCTTTGGTGGTGCTGCCTGTCATGGTTGTGGACCATGTACCGCCGTCTGGCGTACGGTACCAGCTTTGGTCCACACTGCTGTTGCCGTACGTGTAGCTGTCCACCACCGTGGTGCCATCTGGCAGCAGCAGGCGAACGTCATCCCCCGTGTTGTTCAGGTAACTGGTGCCGGTATCCATCGTGTAGTAGCCGCCAGCCGCAATCGTAGTGCTGCTGGGAATGAGCTTAGGCGCTCCGCCCCCGCTAACGATGTCGTCAATCCAGGCGCCAGAAATGTCAATTGCCTGCCCGGTAGGATTATACAGCTCCACCCATTCCTGGTTGCCTGAGCTAGGCCGGGGCATCACTTCATTAATCACAATATCGGCAATTGTTCCTACCACGGGATCAGACGCCACATAAGCGGTACCATCGATCGTGTAGTTCACCCCGTTGGTGGATTTCAGCACAATATCACCATGGACTAAAACGGCCGCTCCATAATCCCGCGTCTCGTCACACAAATTCGTCACGTAGACATCCCCCGCGTCCAACAACCGGTCCAGCACTTCCTGCCCTGGGTGCCCAAACGAGTTGTCGCCGCAGGAAATAGCTGCCGCATCTGGGTCCAGCATGTCCACGTAATATTGGTTGGTGGAATGCTGCGACCCATGGTGATTGGCCCGCATCACGTCCACCGGCCCCATGCGGTCAGCCAGATCGGTCTCGACATCGTTGTAGGTGTAACCAAAGGAGCTGGTTGCATATTCGCCGTCCGAATCCCCGGCTGTGGCATAGTCGATGGTGCCAAAGCGAATTTTAATGCCAATAGAGTAATCATTTTCGCTGGGAGGCACAGACATGCCGGTGCGATCACCCTGAAGCGGCGTCACGCCATCGGCCATCATAATGCCATCCGCGTCTGCCTGGACAATGGTCACCAGGGCGTTGGCATCGGGCGGGTCAATTTGGGTCGTAGAGCCAACCTGGGCAATCTCACGAATGCTGTAGATGTTGGTATTGGCCGAGTTGGTCGCATAACACAGCCAATTGCGGCTGGTTCCCGAAACCGTGCCCGCATTGTTCCAGACAATTTCCAGGTCCGGATCACACAACCCATCTACCGTACCACCACCGGAACCGTCCACCCACTCCCCGGCATCCCGGTCGACAAATTTGCCAAAGGTGACCCCTTGCGTTTCGATGAGGCCCCAGAAACCACCATACCCGGCATAACCCAGATGGTCCAGGTGCAGATGGCTGGCCACGCCCACGTCAATCGACATATCGCCTTCCATGATGGACTGGATTTTGGCCGCAATCAACGCTGCCCCTTTGCCCGAGTTGTAGGCATGCTCCGCCACGTCAATCAAAATGGTGTAGCCGGAGGGGAAGATAATGAGCTGACTGTCGCCTTGCTCCACGTCAAAGATGCGAATTTGGAACTCGCCAGGCGTCCACGGCTCAGCCCCCATAGCATCGTTACTGCTGCCTTTGGTTGGCGCATCAATTTCGGCCGGGCTCCACGCCAGCCCATCCCGATACCGGTACCAGGAATACTCCGCAGATGAATAGCCGAAGCTGGTCTGGTCCAACACAGACTGGCTGGGATCGAGGAAGCGCACCTCGTCGCCGCCATTGTTCAGCAGCCCGGTGAACTCCAGCACAAAAAAGCCACCAGCCGGAATAACGGTGTCGGCTGGGATCAGTTTTGGTGTCCCGCCGCCGCTTACGTCATCAACGTAATGGCTGGAAATATCCAGGTCATAGGCCGTGGTATTGTACAGCTCTACCCACTCCGTGGTGGCGCTGTCGGCCATGTACTCATTAATCAGCACGTCACCCACACTTGGAGGGTTACCGCTGCCAGGATTGGCCGAGCCTTTGGTAGGCGAATCACTCTCTGTACCGCTCCAGCTGCCCCCGTCTGGCGTGCGATACCAGGAATATTCGTCGGTGGATGAGGTATAGCTGGTACTGTCCAGGGCGGCCTGTGACGGATTCAGGAAGCGCACGTCGTCGCCGCCATTGTTGAGGAAGCCGCTGAACTCCATCACGTAATATCCCCCAGCCGGGATGATGGTGCTGTTGGGGATGAGCTTGGGCGTACCACCACCGCTGGGAATATCGTCGATGTAGTGACCAGAGATGTCCAGGGCGTTGGCCGTGGTGTTATACAGCTCAACCCACTCGGTAACGCTGCTTCTGGCAACGTATTCATTGATGACCACCTCGCCTGCTGCCGGGGGATCGGCGGCCGCAGCCTGACTCAGGGGCAAAAGTAAAATAACAAATAAGGCAATAACAAAGAGGCGAAAACCGTTGGACTTACTCATCAAAACTCCTTTTTATCGAGGATTGACAAAATTGAGCGACAGCTCAGGAAGTAGCCCTTGTGCCAGGGACGGCACAGGTGGGTTACCGTACCAATACCGGAAACGTGACATTACTGCGATAGCTGGTTTGAAGAACAATACGATACGGAAACAGTGCGCCCAATACGGGTTTCGATGCAAAGAAGAGAGGTGATGATCAGGATACTGCGAGTTGTGTAAAAAGATTATAAAGATAATGTGCATAAACACAAGAAGATGCACAATTTAGTTTTCACTTCCCTCAAGGAATGCCAGCCAGTGGAAAGAGTTCAGCACCAGGCCTATTTTTATGGGTTTTTAAGATTTGGTGAGGCCAGACTGATTTTCGCAACGAATTGACGCGAAAATTTGCGTAAATTCGCGTCTATTTGATGCTAACCCCTTGAACCCTAAAGAGCGACTATACTTCTCAAGTCCGCCAAACGATCCCCAAGCAGTTGTTGGACTGGCCCCAGGTAAAAATCGCCCATGCCGGTGATATTGAGAAGTGGAATTAAGGTACGCAGAACAGGCAGATTCGGATCCATACGTTCCAGAGAAACCGGGATGTTTGATTTGATAGGCTGATACCAACGCTTCAACAATTTTTGCCAATAGTTCGCCGTTTTACGCCTTGGCCCAGCTGGCAGCCTCGCGCACCATCTGGTTGACGTAGCCCCATTCATTATCGTACCAACTCATCACCTTGAGCAGATCACCATCTACCACCTGAGTCATCTCCAAATCGATGATGGAAGCGCGCGAATCTTGCACAATGTCCGACGATACCAGCGGCTCGTCCGTGACGCCCAATACGCCGCGATAGCGGTCGCTTTCTGCTTCCTCGCGGAAGATGCTGTTCACTTCCGCAACACTGGTAGCGCGCTCGGTAAGGATAACGATGTCGGCAATTGAGCCAACGGGGATTGGGGCGCGAATGGCAACGCCGTCAAACTTGCCCTGGTATTGGGGCAGCGCCTTCGTGGTGGCAATGGCCGCTCCGGTGGAGGTGGGCACAAAGTTTTCTGCCGCCGCTCGCCCGCGGCGCATCTTTTTATTGGGGCCATCGACAATGGATTGGCTTGAGGTGTAAGCGTGCAGCGTGGTCAGCGTGGCTTTCTGTATGCCCACGCGTCGCCCAATGATTTCGATGACCGGCGTGATGCAGTTGGTGGTGCAGCTGGCGCAGGAAATGATGCGATCATCGCTGCCATTCTGGCTGCTGCCGTGCACCACGGTCAGAATCTCCTCGCTTTTGGTTGGAGCCGACAGCAAGACCCGCTTGGCACCCGCTTCTAGATGTTTTTCCAGGTCTTGCCGTTTGGTAAAGACGCCAGTGCATTCCAAAACCACATCGACTTGCAGCTCTTCCCAGGGCAGCTCAGCCGGGTCTTTGAGGTGTGTGACAGGGAAAGATTTGCTGCCCACCAGCAGGGCGTCAT
>CAUJGI010000520.1 GCA_963169155.1 Chloroflexota bacterium | reverse complement strand
GTTTTCCGTGAGGAAGGTAAGCCAGGCGGGCTGCGGCGACTGGGCTTCCAGCCAATCCACGTTGATGTCTACCAGCGACGTGTCCAGGGTTTGTGTCAGGCCCGCTTCGCAGCTGGCCCCAGAAAGGTAAACGCTGCCCAGCTGGCGCAGCGCCTGGTCGCCAAACTGAGCCTGGATGGATCGCAGCAGCGACACGCTTTGCGCCAGCGCCAGGTCAGCCGGGTCTGGTTCAGTGGGGAAGTTGGTGCAGAGCTGGAGCAGGGGCAGCGTTTTGTTGTTGGCCACGGCCATGGCCAACAAATCTTCCCGCGAGGTATCTGGTCCAGCAGCCAACAAGGCGATGCCTTCTTCGTACCAATACGGCAGCGCCGCCGCTGGTTCCGATCGGTGCAGGCGCAGGTGGGTCAGCGCGTGGGGGATCGATTGGCGCAGCTCGGCAGCGGCGGTGAGGGAGTTGACGACCGTTACCAGCAGCACCCCCAAATCAGGATCGGTGTGACCCGCCACCACGTCCCGTCCGGCCAAGCGCAGCCCGGTGCGCAAATCGCCGGTGGAGGGGTAGATGTAGACGTTGAGGGGGGAAACGGCCGTGGGCGGCAAAATGGCGTCGAGCGTCTGGCGACTTTCCTGCACAATCTGCCAGGCCGTCTGGCCCAGATCGGCATCGTTGCCCGTCCAATAGACCGTCACGTCCTCAAGCGAAAAGGTACGCCAGGCAAAACGGTCGTCGCGGTAGGTGACGGTGGCTTCGGGTACCTCGTAGGCTTGGGAATCGGCCGTCGTAACCACCCACCAGTAGCGCAGTTCAGCAAATGGCGGTATTTCCAGCAGATCACGCTTCAAATCGTAAACGGCCGAAAGCTGGCCCGATTCACCCGGGTTAATTGTTGCCTTGGCGGTAAACGGCGTCTCCGCATCACCCACCAGCAAAAATAGATCCACTTCGGCTGCCGCCCCGGACACCGGGCCAGTGAGGTGAAAAATGATGCCCTGGCCAAAGGTGACCTCGGCGCGGCTGGTCAGCTCTTCGGTTTGGGCGTGCAGGGGGGGCGAGACGGCCGTAGCCCACCCCAGCACCAAACAAACCAACACCAGCCAAAAAATCCATCGCTTCATGCCAAAATTGTACCCTGGCAGTCGGTTAAAAGTAAGAGCGTTTGTCACGATGCTGGCTTAATTAAGGTTTTTTATTTAGCCAGCGGGCGGGATGCTTCGGGGGATGCTTCGGCCACCTCAGCCCAGGCTCTCAGCATGACGGGTGTTCTACAGGTTGAGAAGCGTAATAGCGGTGGCAATGGTGAGCGGGCTGAGCAGCGTGGAGACCAGCACGATGCTGGTAACGGCCGGGGGGTCCAGGTCAAATTCGGTAGCCAGGATGATGGTAAATACCGCTGGTGGCATGCTCGCTTCGATGATTGAGGTGGCGCGGCCCAGGCCGGTTAGCCCCAGCAGCGAGGCCACCGCCACCCCCAGCAGCGGCCCACCCACCAGGCGAATGAGCAGCGCCGGGGCCGCCAGTCGCCAGGAAGCGACCGTGCGCAAATCGGCCAGCTGCATGCCCAGCACCAGCAGCATCACTGGGATAGCCCCCGCGCCCGCCACCTCGATGCCGCGCAGCAGCGGCGCGGGAATGGGAATGTGAAAGGAATACACCACCACGGCCGAAACGGCCGCATACACCGCCGGAAAACGCAGCAGCCGGGCCAGCGCCTCGCGCCACGGCATCTCCCCCATCGACGAGATAAAAATACCCAGCGTGTACAGCATCACGGTGCTGGTGGTGTAGTACACCACAGCGCGCGCCAGCCCCGGATCGCCGTAGCGCAGCTGGTTGAGCGTCATGCCATAATTGCCGCCGTTAACAAACATCACCACCACCAGCAGGGCAATGGTCTCTGTGCGGCCCAGGTGCAGCAGCCGCGCGGCCACATAGCCCACGGCACCCATGAGCAGCACGTTGATCACGGTAAACAGCGCCAGGCTCACCAATTCAGCGCCGGGCAGTTGAGAGCCAACCAGGGAGGCAAATACCAGGCAGGGGCTAAGCACGTTCAGCACAATGGTGGATAGCGGCTTCTTCTCCACACCAATCCAGCGCTGCAGGGCATAGCCAAAAGCAGCCACGATGAAAATGGGCAAGATGTTTTGCGTAAGAACCAGAACGATATCGGCCATGAATAGTGTTTCCTTGCCAAAATAAAAAGGAACGGCCGTTGCGCTGTGCGGCAAACGGCCGTTCCCTCACTTGCACCTGAACAGGGCAATTTTATAGTGGCGGATGATTAGTCGTCAAAGTCAAAATCTTCGTCAGCCTCATCGTCAAAGTCAAAATCAACAAAGTCGAACTCGCCAGCCATCATGGCCGCCTCTTCTATTGCCTCTTCAACGGCCTGCAGCACCTCGTCATCCTTTTCAATTTCGGGGTCGTCCATCATTTCCGCCAGGATGCGCTGCACCTCGTCGCCGCCAATCTGGCCCAGGGAACCAATCGCCGCCAGGCGGACCGCCACATCTTCATCGTAGGCCAGCTCGGCCAGCCGTTCGACACAATCACTGTTACCAATGGTCCCCGCGGACCGCGCGGCTTCGGCACGCATCTCTTCGTACGGGCTGTCCAACTCACTCAGCACCGTGGCCGACCAGCGGCGATCGGCCGTCGCGCCCATGGCAAACACGGCGCTCACCTGCATTCCCTGGTCGCGGCTTTCGTACGCCTCTTCGATGAGCTGGTTCACTCGGGGATGCCCCGCCGGACCGAGCGCTTCCAAAACAACACGGCGCACGGAATCGGCCGTTTTTTCATCATCGTAGCAGGCCAGCAGCGTAGTGA
>CAUJGI010000519.1 GCA_963169155.1 Chloroflexota bacterium | reverse complement strand
CGCTTTTTGTTTAGTGGCCGACTTGATTAAAGCAGCATAGTAGTCTGGTTGACTGGTAGTTAAGCCGGAATCGGTTCCAGATAATGTACCAGGTCAAATTCATCCACCAACTGCCAGACCTAATCTGATACGCGCAGTGGTGACTTGTCGCTTTCATTATCTTCATCCAGTGCCAGGCCTAAAAATTGCCCATCTTTTACGCCTTCTGAATAGGTGAACTCATACCCTTCTGTTGGAGTAAATCCGACCAGTTCCGCACCCAGGCTGGCAAACTTTTTGGCCAGAATGCCAATGGCATCACAATAGCTGTCGGGATAGCCATATTGATCACCCAGGCCGAAAATAGCAACCTGCTTGCCAGATAAATCCAACGTATCTAACTTGTTATACGCTTTGTCCCAATCAGCCTGTAACTGGCCGATATCCCAGGTGGGGCAGCCAATAATCAGGTGTTCATACTGTTGAAGGATGGTGATTGGCCCGTCAGCGATGTTGTGTACGGTGAGCAAGTTGGGAGCAACAAGTTCAAATTCTTCTACAAATAGTTTGACAACGATTTCCGTAAAACCGGTATCGGTACCATAAAATAAACCAATTGGGGTCATAACACACCTCCATCTATGTTTTGAATATGTACCTATAGCCTACCAGGGGAGGCAACGGCCGTATATGATTTAGATCAAGAAGGAGTTGGGCGCGGGCGCAGAAATTGGGTAGCACGATGATAATACCATGCTCAAGAACGCAGCCGGCCAAGCCAGCCCGGTTCGCGTACCTGCTCCTCATGTAATTTACTCTGCCTTGCCCGCAATATCGCCGCCCGGCCCAGATAGCCGACTAACTGCTGTGGCGTCTCACGCTTGACAACCGGCAAACGGCCAATGTCATGCGCCAGCAGCTTGTGCAAGGCATCATGCAGCATTTCATCTGGGTAAGTCACCACCAGCGTCTGTGTACCGGCCTGGTAGACAGAGAGCGCTTCCCCGGAAGCTGTCTCCAGCGCCCGCAATAAATCGCCCCGCGTGATGATGCCCGATAAACGGCCGTTTTCATCCACAATCGGAAAGGCCTGGTGGCGTACATAGGCCGCTTCCCGCTGATCAATGTGGTCGGCCATCTGCTGCAACGTCAGGCTGCTGGCCAAAGTCATGGGTGCGGGATCCATCATGGCTCCGACAGATACCTGTCGCAGGATGTCGGCCTCATATTCTTGCGGCACACGCAGCCCGCGCCGCGCCAGTTTTTCCGTCATAATCGTATCGCGCATAAAAAACAAAGCCACACCATCAGCAACCACACAGACCAGCATCAGGGGTAAAATGGCATGGTAATCCTGCGTGATTTCAAAGGCAAAAATGATAAAGGCAAAGGTAGAGCGGGAGGCTGCTCCAAAAACAGCGGCCATGGCGGCCAAGGCAAACGCACCCGGTTCCAGATTCAAGCCGGGCATAGCTGTATTGAGTAAAGTGGCAAATACCCCGCCCATGGCGGCGCTGGCCATAAACATCGGTGCCAGCAAGCCGCCGGACGTGCCAGATCCCAACGACACCAACAAGGCCAGGGACTTGAAAATCATCACCGTGAGTAAAATGTTGAGCGAAAGCTGATTGTTGAGGATGCCCGAAATCGTATCGTAGCCGACACCCAACACGCGGGGGACAAAGTAGCCGATGATGCCCAGCCCCAGGCCGCCAATCACCGGCAGCCAGAATTCACTAACCGGCAGCCGTTCAAACAAGTCTTCAGTCCAGTAAAGGGCGCGGGTAAAGCCCCACGCGACCAGCCCGCACAAAAGACCCAGCAAGATGTAAAAGGGCAGGGCACGGGGAATCCCAAAATCGGAAACAGTCACTTGAAAAAGCGGCCCTTGCCCCAACAAAGGCATCCGTACTGTTGTGGCCACAACAGTAGCAATAACCAGGGGGATAAACGAGCGGGATTTGAACTCAAACAGGAGCAGCTCTATCGCTAGAATCACGGCCGCAATCGGCGTGTTAAAAGTGGCGGCCATGCCGGCGGCCGCGCCGCAAGCCAGCAGCACCTTCCGCTCAGCGGCCGTTGTATGTACAATTTGTCCCAATAACGATCCTAATGCGCCGCCTGTTTGAATAATTGGCCCTTCTGCCCCAAATGGACCGCCCGTACCGATAGCAACGGCCGTGGCTATGGGCTTGAAGATAGCCACACGCGGACTAATCCGGCTGCGGTTTTCTAATACGGCCTCCATCGCCTCTGGAATACCGTGGCCTTTAATTTTGGACGTGCCGTACTTAGCCATCAAACTGATTATAAACCCGCCAATAGCCGGGACAACCAACATCCATAAGCCTATCGGGTTACTTTCTAAATCTGTCAGTTCAGTCGAGACCTGCTGGAAAAAGACCAGGTTCCACAACAGCCCAATCAGGGTGAACAAAGCATAAGCCACTAGACCAGCTACAACACCAATAACGGCCGCCAGAATCGAGATATGAAACAGACGAAAGGTATTTTCTGGACGAGTCCCGAATGCTCTCCAGGAATTTAAGTTCAATCGATCAATCATTTTTTTTGCCTCACTTTTAGAAATTAGCGGCGGGCATTATATATCGTAATGCGATATTTTTCTACAGGCTATTTGTCAGCATCACCAACGCCCGTTAGAGTAGAGAAATAAACGACCAGGATTAGGATAATGACACAACCCATTAGCAAAAAAGAATATGAAATGTTGGCCACCTTTCGCTACGCGCTGCGGCAGTTTCTTCGCTTCAGTGAAACGGCCGCGCGCCAGGCTGGCATTACACCTCAGCAGCACCAGGCCATCCTGGCCATAGCCGGCTTTCCCGACCAGGATCAGATAACAGTCAGTGAATTGGCAGAACGTTTGCAAATCCGGCATCATAGCGCCGTAGGGTTAGTGGATCGTCTGGTAGTGCAAGACCTGGTGGTGCGAGAACCGGGCGAGGCAGATCGGCGAGAAGTTTACATTTCTCTCACGCCACAGGGGAATGACATATTAGCCCAACTTTCGACCGCGCACCGTCAGGAACTGCGTCGTGTTGGGCCACAATTACATTTGCTGTTAGCACAGCTGACAGACGAGGATGTGCTGTCTTAAGATATCGTTTGAATATACTTTTCTGGCACTTTGTTTCAAGCTAGAGTTTAGAGTTTATTCTTCTACCTTATTTTCTCCATCGCATTGCTTGCAGTTCA
>CAUJGI010000518.1 GCA_963169155.1 Chloroflexota bacterium | reverse complement strand
GACGTGAACATTCCCAACGACGATGTAGCTGACCTGGTGAACGCCGGTTTTGTCCTGCGCGCCGCTGATCAAGCCAGCTTGCAGCCCAACGGCAAGCCCGTCAACGATACCTTCTCTATCTCGGCCCAGGTTGATTTGTCTGGTGTCTCCACCGATGCCGCCGCCACGCTGGCCGTGCTGCCCTGCCGCACGTTTGCCTTCCTGCCAGAGTCCACCGAGCTGACGTTGGAATCTCGCCGCATTTTGGACGACTGTGTTGTGCCCACCATGTCCCAATCCATCGGCCTCTTCCTGCGCGTGCGCGGCTCTTCCGCCTGGCCGGCCAACAACCCGCCCTACACCGAGGAAGAGATTCTGGAAGTGGCCGAGGGTCGGGCGCAGAGCGTGGTGGATTACCTGGTATCGCAAGGCATCGACCCGGCGCGCTTTATTGTGGAAGCCGTTCTGCCGCCCGAAGAACGGCGCGGCACGGATGATCCCAACCTGCAATCGCAGGACCGCTACGTGGAGCTGACGCTGGTCACGGCGGGACGGTAATTTTTAGTAAAAAGTAAAAGAGTGAAAAGTGAAAAGTTCTTTCTACTTTTCACTTTTCACTTATCACTTTTCACTTCCCAACCGAGGATTTTATGAACCGACAAAATTTTCGCGGGTTTCCCCTGCTTTTTATACTGTTAGTATTGCCAATGCTGGCCTGTAGCGTGTTTGGCATTGGGGGCAGCGATGACATTCCTAACAACGCGGTGGTGGTGAATGTGGTGGCCAACACAACGGCCGCTCCCTGGCTGGAAACGGCCGTTACCACCTTCAACAACTCCGAAACCGAAACCAGCGGCGGTGATCCCGCCTTTGTGGTGCTCAATACTGTGGAATCCGGCCAGGCGGTCGGGCAGCTCAGCGGCGACCCGTCGTTGGCCTTGTGGATTCCCGAGGATGCCGTGTGGACTGAGGTGCTGGCCGACGGCGGCGACAGCAGCTTCCAGAACGACTGCGTCAGCGTGGCGCAAAGCCCGCTGGTCATTGGCATGTGGCGCGAGGTGGCCGAGGCGCTCGGCTGGCCCGGCTTGCCGCTGGGCTGGCTGGACATCGGCAGTCTGGCCGCCGATCCGGCCGCCTGGGATTATTACAGCGGCGGTGCGCTGGGCGAATCGTTTAAGCTGGGGCACACCCATCCCGGCCTGTCCGGCTCCGGCGCCAGCACCTTGTTGGCCGTGGTCCAGGCCGCCGAATCCAAAACGGAGCCCGTCAGCGTGGCCGACATCGGCCAGCCGATTGTGCAGGCCAGCGTCGGTGCGTTTGAAGGCGGCGTCACCTGGTTCAGCAGCAGCACACAAACCCTGGCCCAAACGATGGCCGAGCGCGGCGTGGAGTACCTGACGGCGGGGGTGATGTACGAGGCCAACATCGCCCAGCTGGGCGGCGCTGACATCGTGGCCATTTACCCGCTGGAAGGGACTTTTGTGGCCGAATTCCCCGCCTGTGTGCGTGATTCGGCAACGTCGGCAGAGCAGGAAGCGGCCGTTCTCTTCCGTGACTTTTTGCTCAGCGACGCGGGGCAGCAGCTGGCGGCGGACAATGGGCTGCGACCGGTGAATACGGCCGTCTCTCTCCCCGCCACCGACGCCATCGACCCTACCCAACCAACCATCATTTTTGACGCCCCGTCGGTGAACACCATTTTTGCCGTGCAGGAGCTGTGGCAGGAGGCGCGCAAAGATGTGAACCTGGTGATGCTGCTGGACACGTCTGGCAGTATGCGCGGCTCGAAAATGGACACGATGCAGGAAGCGGCCGTTCAGTTTGTGCAGCAAATGGGCGACGATGACTACATTTCGATCATCGCCTTCAGCACCGAGCCGGAGCTGATTGTGCGGCACGTGCTGGTGGGGGAAAACCGGGACAAAATCGTCCGGGCCATCCGGGATTTAAGCGCGATTGGCGACACGACGCTGTTTGACGCCATCGGTGACGGCGCGGCCCTGCTGACGGAGACCACTTTGCCCGCCACCGCCAACGCCATGGTTGTCCTCAGCGACGGGCAGGATACACGCAGCTACCGCTTCAATGCGGCCACGGCAATGCAGGGGGCCACGGCCAACAACGCCACCGTCTTCACCATCGCCTACGGCGGCGACGCCGATGAGCAAACGCTGGAGCAGCTGGCCATCCAGGCCAACGGCAACTTTTTCATCGGCGATGAAGCCTCCATTGCCGCCATTTACGAGGAGATGTCCGCTGCCTTCGGTGGCAGCGTCGGCGTCGGCCGTTAAAACCAAACAACGGCCGTAGGGACGAGGCAATCGGCCAAAACCTTGGTCACAACAAACCATCTCCCCACCGATTGCCTCGCCCCCTTGCTTACCAACCAATCGAAATGTCCCGCCCCCACCTGCCCCGCCCACCGCGACCTGATTCCAGAGATGGGGGCGAGGCGGCGGGTAGGGAAGATACGTTGTTATGGGCAAGATTGTCTGCCGCCGCCTCGCCCCTACGGATTTCTGACAAATTATGTATGAACAACTGATCCACATCAATGAACGGCCGTTACCCTTTTCCGTCTACACCGCCGACACCCTCTGGACCGACCCGCACATCGCCCGGCAAATGCTCAAGGCGCACCTGAACCCTGACACAGACAGCGCCTCGCGGCGGCCGGCCTTCATCGAGGCATCGGTCAACTGGCTGCAATCGCGGTTTAACATTGGCCCCGGCACGCGCCTTGCTGATTTTGGCTGCGGGCCTGGGCTGTACAGTACCCGGCTGGCGCAGCTGGGCGCGCAGGTAACGGGGATTGATTTTTCGGAAAATTCGCTGCGGTATGCAAAGGAAACGGCCGTTTCCCACCACCTCGCCATCGACTACATCCACACCAACTACCTGAACTATCAATCCGAAAAACGGTTCGACCTCATCCTGCTCATCTACTGCGACTTTTGCGCCCTGAGCCCGGTGCAGCGGCAGCAGCTGCTGGGCATCTTCCGCAACCACCTGGCCGACGGCGGCGCGATTGTGCTGGATGTGCATTCGCTGGTGGATTTTGCCCGGTTTGAGGAGGGGGTGAGTTACGGCCGTAACCAATACGGCAACTTCTGGACCGATGAAGACTATTTTTCCTTCATCAACCAGTTCAAATACGAAACGGAGCGGGTGACGTTGGACAAATACACCCTCTTCACCGCCACGCGCACCTTCGAAATTTACAACTGGCTGCAACATTTTGACCAGGCATCGCTGACGGCCGAATTTGCCGCCAGCGGCCTGGCCATCACCGATTGGTACGCCAACGTCGCCGGGGAACCGTTTGATCCGCAATCCCCCACCATCGCCGTCGTCGCCACCAAATCGTAGGGGCGAGGCGGTTGGCCATCATCTCCCGAAAGACAGTTAACGATCCCCTCCAACCGCCTCGCCCTCTTGGCCCCAAATCTACCTATCACGGCATGAGGCAATCGGCCAAAACCTGGGAAAATCGGAACCAACCCTACACCAATTGCCTCACCTACCTCACACCAATGCCAGGATCAGGGCGAGGCGGCGGTGGGGGAGATTCGCTGTTAGTGGCAAGATGGTCTGCCGCCGCCTCGCCCCTACGGGGTGCGTGCGCGCAAAACGGCCGTAAATTTGTTAAAATACCCCCATGATTCAACAACCTCTGTTCACTGTGGGCCACGTGCCCGTCTTTGGCGACGCCATCCTGGCCCCGATGGCCGGCTATTCGGATGTGCCATACCGGGCGCTGTGCCGCGCCTACGGCTCCGCCATGCATTACACCGAATTTGTCCCTGTCGAGGCGCTGCTGGGCAAACGCATCCACGAGCGGTTTCGCCAGCGGCTGGACACGCAGCCGGGCGAACATCCGATGGTGTTCCAGATTTTTGGCAACAACGCCCAGATGCTGCTGGACGCCGCCCTGCGCATCCAGGAATGGGGGCCCGACCTCATCGACATCAACATGGGCTGCGCCACGCGCAAGGTGAGCGGGCGCGGCGCAGGCGTAGGCATGATGCCCCAGCCCGCGCTCATCGAAGAAACGTTTAAGCTGCTGAGCCAGCACCTGGAGGTGCCGGTCACCGGCAAAATCCGGCTGGGCTGGGACGCCACGCAGGAGAACTTTTTGGAAATCGGCCGTATTTTGGCGCAAAACGGCGCGGCGCTGATTGCCCTGCACGGCCGTACCAAGGTGCAAAAGTACGGCGGCAACGCCAACTGGGACGCCATCGCCAAACTAAAACAGGCGGTCAGCGTGCCGGTCATTGGCAATGGGGATGTGCAAACGCCGGAGGACATCGACCGGATGAAGGCCTACACCGGCTGCGACGCGGTGATGATTGGCCGGGCCGCCATCGGCAAGCCGTGGATTTTTGCCCGGCAGCGGCGCGAGGATTTAGCCATTGGCGACATCGTCAAAGCCGTGCGCCTGCACGCCCGCGAAATGGTAAACTATTATGGTGAGGTGCCCGGCCTGCGCCAGTTCCGCAAGCACCTGAAGCGGTATTTTGAGGACATCCCCGGTCTTAACCTCGATCCGTTGTTGAGCACGGAATCTTTTGCTGAATTTGAGGTGGGGTTGGAGGGGATGGAAACGGCCGTGCCAGTTGATAGAGCTGCTAAAATTGCTCTGATGTGAACAGCTCCTGACCGTTCGAAAAATAGGCTTTCAGTTCAAAGTGAACGGTACCAGCCAAGCGACGCAGCATAATTTGGCGTCGCAGCGTCGCTGGAACAATGATTACCTTATTAAGGTGCTCATGGGTTGATATGCGAATACCCTGCTTGATGATAAGAGCTATACTTATCGTGGTGTCCGTTTTTTCCAGTGCGGGCAACGGCCGTTTTACAAACCATTCTCAATACAACCAAATCGGAGGGTCCAATGAAACATACGCGTTTGCTTTTAGCTCTTGCTTTTCCCCTGCTGCTCCTTAGCCTCTTTTTCACCACCCTGCAAACCAAAGCCAGTCCAACCGCGACCTTTGTCGTCAACAGCACGGTTGATGCGGTAGATGCAAATCCGGGGGATGGGGTGTGTGAAACGGCCGTAGCCGGGCAATGTACGTTAAGAGCGGCCGTTATGGAAGCCAATGCTCTGGCCGGCAAAGATTCTATCCAGCTGGGGAACAATATCCATACTTTAACCATTTCAGGCGTGGATGAGGAAGCCGCGGCAACCGGGGATCTGGACATAACCAGTGTAATTGTCATTACGGGCAATAGTTCATCGCAGTCGATCGTTGATGGCAATCAACTAGATCGCGTTTTCGACGTACACTCAAGTGGGAATCTTTCCCTAACAAGTGTAATGGTTAGAAACGGCCGTGCAGTACCCGGAATCGTTTCAGTTGGTGGAGGTGGCATTCAAAACGCGGGTTACCTCACAATTGAAAACAGTGCCATATATAGTAACAGCGCCGAAACGCTTGATGGTGGCGGCATTTATAACAGCGTTGGCACCGTTATCATCACCAATAGTGCCATTATCAGCAACG
>CAUJGI010000517.1 GCA_963169155.1 Chloroflexota bacterium | reverse complement strand
CGATAATTTAGATCAAGTTGTTGAATACAGTTTTTTCGCCGACGATGCGGAAGCCCTGGCCAAGATGCAGTCTGACATTGGCGCAGACCTGGTGCATCCCTGTAATTCCTGGTGGCAGCTGTCTGTCGACAGCGGCCTGGTGCAGCCGATTGACACCTCGCGCCTGAGCAATTGGGACAAAATTCAGCCCGATTTTGCGGCTATGGGCCAGTTTAACGGCGAGCAATATTTCGTGCCCTGGGAATGGGGCTACGAATCAATGCTGGTGCGCGCCGACCTGGTGGAAGAAGTTCCCGATTCCTGGGCCGATTTGTGGGATCCGCAGTATGCCGGGCACGTGGCTATCTGGGACTCTGCCGAGACCAACTATGTGATAGCCGCCCTGGCGCTGGGGTTTGACCCGTGGAACACCACGGCCGAACAGGAAGCACAAATCGAGCAAAAATTGATCGAGATCAAGCCGAACCTGCTCACATATTGGTCCGACTACACCGAGGCGTATGATTTGCCCGCCTCTGGCGATGCCTGGATTGTTGCCGGAGCCTGGCAAGATGCCTACGCCTACCTGCAATCCGATGGGTATGATGTGGTCTACGTGCAGCCGGAAGAAGGCCGCCTGGGTTGGGTGTGTGGCTTTGCCCTCAGCGCCAAGTCGGCGGACCTGGACCTGGCGTACGAATTCCTCGACGCGGCCATTGCCGATGAGTCGATGGCGGCGATGGCCAACGAATATTGGTACGGCCCGGCGAATATCGCCAGCCTGCCGCTCATTGACGACTTTGTGGTGGATGTGATGAGCCTGGACGAGGCCGCGACGCTCACCGAGCGCACGGTTTTCTACCGGCCGTTGAACGAAGAACAACGCATTGCCCGCACCACGTTGTGGGACACGGTGAAGGCGTCGCCGTAAACATTCGTCTCGTTTTAGATTGGGCCAATCTCAAAGAGTGGCCCAATCTCAGTCAGACATGAAAAATTCACGGATTCCCCGCCCTGGGGAATCCGTGGTTGTTTGTCAGGGAGACGTCATGAGTGGGCGCACCACCACAAATGAAAATCCACAGATTGCACAGATTTTCTTCATCTGCGAAATCTGTGGATAATTTTCACGGGAGAATTTATGGAACAAAACGGCCGTATCGCCATCTTGTTAACCCCCACGGTGCTGTTCCTCACCGGGTTGTTTCTTATTCCGCTGCTGTTTATGGCCCTTTTCTCGTTCCGTGAGGGCTCATTTGGCGAGGCGCAGAACACGTTTACCCTGCGTCACTACGCCGAGTTTTTTGCCAACGACGCCTACCTGCGCCTGCTGTGGCGCTCCGTCGCTTTGTCGTTCCTTGTCTCCGTGCTCACCGTCCTGTTTGCCTATCCGGTGGCTTACTACCTCTCCTTCTTTGCGGGCGACAAAAAGTACGTGCTGCTGACGATCATCATCGTGCCCGCCTGGGTGAGCTATTTACTGCGGGTGCTGTCGTGGAAGGTGATTTTGGGCGGATCGGGGGCGCTGGCTTCATTCTTGAGCTGGCTGGGGTTGGCCCAGGAGGGCGGTTCGCTGCTGCTGTACAGCCCAGAAGCCGTGGTGGTGACCCTGCTGTACGTCTGGGTGCCGTTTGTGGCGCTGCCCATCTTTGCCGGTTTGGAGCGCATTGGTCCCGATTTGCTGGAGGCGGCATATGATTTGGGCTGTAACCGCCTGCAAACTTTCTGGCGTGTCACCCTGCCGCTGAGCCTGCCCGGCGTGTTGGCTGGCTTCCTCTTTGTGTTCATCCCCACCGTCGGTGAGTATGTCACCCCCGCGCTGGTGGGTGGGCCGGATGGCATCATGTTTGGCAACATCGTGCGCGACCAATTTTTGCGGGCGCTCAACTGGCCTGCCGGTGCGTTGATGAGCCTGGCAATGCTGGTGGTGGTGTTGGTTCCTTTGTTTATCCTCAGCCGCTTTGTGCGTCTGTCTGAACTGGCGGGTTTATAACGTGAAACGGACTATTTCTCTGGGTTCCACTTATTTTTGGCTTCTGGCCATCTTCTTATACTTGCCGATCCTTCTGCTGGTCATCTTTTCCTTCAACAACGATGAATCGCTGCGTTTTCCCCTCTCTGGCTTTACGATGCGCTGGTATGAGGCATTGTTTGACGCGGGCGAACTGCTCCAGGCCGCCGGAAACAGCATCGTGGTAGGTATTTGGTCGTCGCTGCTGGCCACCATTTTGGGGACGATGGCGGCGATTGCGGTGGTGCGTTATGACTTTCCTGGCAAGCAGGCACTGCTGGCGGTGGCCGCGCTGCCGCTGGTCATTCCCTCGGTCGTCATTGGCGTGGCTCTGCTGATTTTGTTCCGCCAGATGGTGGATGTGGAGCTGAGCCTGCTCACGGTGGGGCTGGGGCACGTGGTCATCAACATCCCCATTGTGATGCTGATTGTGGCGGCGCGCCTGGCCGGGTTCCCCACCAATCTGGAAGAAGCGGCGATGGATTTGGGCTGTACCTACTGGGGGGCGCTGCGCCGGGTAACGCTGCCCATTTGCCTGCCTGCCCTGTTTGCCGCCTTTCTCACCGCCTTTACCACCTCGGTGGACGAATATGCCATGAGTGTTTTTCTGGTGGGGACAGACGCCACGCTGCCGGTCTACATGTATTCCCAACTGCGCTTTCCGCGTAAGCTGCCCATCATTGTGGCCCTGGGTTCTATCATTTTGGTACTGTCGATTGCCATGATCCTGGTTTCGGAGTGGCTGCGCCGCAATGATTCTACGGGCGATCTTGGCAGCGAATAGAGACGGCCGAAAATTGCGCGATTCTGGAAAAAGCCGACATATGACGTGTCGGCTTTTTGTTTGGGCTTGATCTGTTTTTCAAAATCTGCTACTGTGCTTCATAGGTCGCTTTCCGACATATAACGGTAATAAATAGGGTGAGCATGACAAACCAGGCTGGTGACATGGCGGCATTTCTGCCGCTGCGTGAGCCGAGGAACCACAGCGCATTCATCCAGGCAAACCGCGCAAAGCGTACCGATTGACGCCATTGGGGCAGCGCGTGGTGCAGGCAGAAACGGCGCGCCTCCAGGCGTTGATGCTGGCGGCCCAGCAGCGGCTTGGTGCGGGCCTGGCAAATTTGTTGGGGAACGGCCGTTGCTGCGCCAAACAGTTAGTCCCTCTGGCACAAGCTGTACTGTAAGTAAACTTACCAAGGAACAAGAAAAATGAAGCGTGTATTGCTTATTACCGGCCTATTTATACAGATTGCCTTTGGCGTGATATTGTTGTTCGGCTTGTTTCTACCAGCCCACACAATCGCGGCATTGCCTGGCGCGATCAAACATTCCGGGGCCATGTCTTATTGGCAGTGGCTGCTGCCCGTCATAGGGCTGGTTATCGTTGGCCTCCCGCTTAAGAATGCTGTTCCTCACTTTGCCGCGGCGTGGGCTGGCAGTGCCGCCATGCCAACGCCGGCAGGTCGTCGGCTGGCTGCTGTGTCCCTTTTTGTGGCAGGGTTGCTCATGGCAAAACTGGCACACAGCCTGTACTGGATGT
>CAUJGI010000516.1 GCA_963169155.1 Chloroflexota bacterium | reverse complement strand
GCCTGGCTTTTTTTGATCTAGCGCAGGCAGTGGGAATATGCCTCACGGTCAATTGGCCACGGTTCGGTATACCAGTCCAGGTATTCGGGCAGGTGGACCTGCCAGTAGGCTTCTTCGTGACGGCCGTCGTTGAGCACCCAGGTATGCGGGATGGGGGGTACGGCCGTTGCCATCGCCTCATGCAGCTGCCGAATGTTGTGAATGACGTAATCGTTGGCGCCAATGTCCAGATAAATGCGCAGGTCGCCTAAATTCTGGCTGAGGCCGGTGTGCTGCGGGTCCACGGCAGGCCAGGCATGTGTATCCAGCAGCGCCGCGCTGTGCCCGCCGACGCTGGCAAACTGCTCCGGGAAGCGGAAGGCAATCTCCAAAGCCCAATATCCCCCACGGGACAAACCGCCGATGGCCCGCCCAGTCGGTTCGGCCCAGGCGCAGTAGGTTTGTTCCACGTAAGGAATGAGATCGTTCAAAATGACGCTTTCATAGGAGCCGGGACCGCCGGAGCTGTTGTTGGCCATCCAGCCGCCATCAGCCATGACGATGAGGAATGGCGGCCAGCTGCCTGCCAGGATGCCCGCTTCGGCCGTTTCATCGGCACCGAGAGTGTCCCAAATGGCATCAGTGTGGATGTTGCCGGGCAGGAGGTAGAGCGTGGGGTACGTACGGCCGTCCACCCCATAACACGGCGGCAGGTAGACGCGGTAAGCCATCGCCCCGGCGGTGAGGCTGGGGAAGATGCCGGTTTCAACGCGGCCGGGCGTGGCGCAGGGGGTGGCGGTCGGTGGCAGGGTGGCTGTGACGGTTGGTGTGGGGGTAGGAACGGCCGTGGCCGGTTCAGGCGTGCTGGTTAGGGGCACGGTGGCCTCTGTGGCCAGCGCCAGAGAGAGAGGGACAACGGCCGTTGGCGGCCCAAGGTCGGGCAGCTTCGGGTCGGATGGGGCCACGGGCTGGCAGCCCATTAAGCCAACAAGCAGTACAAAAAAACCGATTGTCAGCGGAGGCAGCCTCATCTTTGTTTACCAGGGGTATTCGCGAGGCGGATCGTTCAGCAGCTTTTGCAGCGCGCCGCGCCACACTGAGGCGTCACGGGTCATCGTTTTGATCTGGATGTCGGTAAAGTGGGGGTAAAGCTCGGCCAGCAGTTCGGGAACCAGGTCCCAGGCGTCGTGGCGAATGACATCTTCCAGGTTGGCGGCAATTTCGGCCGTCCACTTCCAGTCGCGGATGAAGCGCTCAGCCTTCATCCAGTAATCGCGCTTCTCCCACGCCTTGGCCGACTGCTCCACACCGTCGGTGATTTCCCAGAGCAGCAGGGTCATGGAGGCGGCCATGTCGCGGGCTTCGGCGTCCATCTTCGGTTTTTGCATCAGCTGGCGCAGCATTTCGGCAATGCTGCGCATGTTGCGGTTCCGAATTTTGGTGGGAGTGTCTATCTGTACAATTCGACTCATTTGTTTTCCTATAAAAAAGTGTCATACCCGCGAAGGCGGGTATCCATTTTTCACCAAAGTGGATTCCCGCCTTCGCGGGTATGACAACCAAAATCCATGAAACGTAAAAAATCACGTTTCACGTTTCACGCATCAAAGACTGTAACCACAATCATCCACTTGTTTCTTCAGCCGGGCAGCTGATGGTGACATCGCGGTACAGCAGGAACCAGCTGGCAAAGCTCTGGTAGCGATCGCGTGGCTCGTAAACAGGGCCAATATCGGCCTGGTTCACCATGCTGCTGATAGCATAGGTGTAGACGTGCTGGTACAGGGTCACCGCAGGCTGCTGATCGGCGTAAATGCTGAGGAAGGTGGTGTACGACGGCCGTCTTTCACCCTGGCCCCACACCTGCCGCCCCGCTTCCAACGCCTCGCTGGCCCGGCGGTTGTTCCAGCCGCCGTAATTTTGCCCGCGAATAATCGCCTCCTGGCTCCAGAAGTCGTACAAATCGGGATCGATGGAGGGGGTAATGTCGACCAGGGCCACATCAAAGGCGCGCGCCGCCAATTTTTCCAGCAGGTCAGGCACGGAAACGGCCGTTTCTACCACCACGCCCACACCCAGTTCCGCCCACTGTGCCGCAACTTCTGCCGCCAGCCGCTGGTGAACGGCCGTGTCTAAAGCCAGCAGCCGCAGCGTAAAAGTATCACCTTCTGCCTGGCGCACCGCGCTGCCTTCCGGCAGTGGCCACCCGGCACTGTTCAGCAGTTCAGCCGCATTCGCCCCGCTGGCCGCTGCAAAAAGCGACTGATCGTACGCCCAGGAATCGGGCAGGTATGGCCCGGTAAGCGGAACCCCCTGGCCATTCAGGGCACGGTCAATCAACCGCTTCCGGTTCAGCCCAGCGGCCAAAGCGCGGCGGACCTCCGCCTGGCGCAAAGGGGCAAAGCCGGTATCGGTCTGGTTGAAGATAAGCTGGGTGTACTGCGGCGCTACGGTGGTGAAAAGACGGGCCTGGGCAACGGCCGTCACCTCGGGCAGCATCGTATCCGAGACGGAATTGATGGCCTGAATGTCGCCATTGGCAAGCGCCGTGAGCAGGCTGGTCTCGTCGGGGTAAAAGCGGAATTCCAGCGCTGGAATCTGCGTACCGCCGCGCCAGGACAGCGGGTTGGGCGTCAGGCGCAGGCTGCGCGTGCTGTTCCAATCCTGCCCTGGGGTCACCAGCCAGGGGCCGCTGCCCACGGGCTGCTGGTTAAACGGATGGTCGGCCAGTTCAGCAGGCGGCACGTCTTGCAGCAGGTGGGCGGGCAGGATGCCGCGCAGGGTCGCTTCCATAAACGGCGCATACGGCTCGGTCAGCACAAATTCAATGGTACGCTCGTCGATAACGTTAATGGTAACTGTTTGCCAGAGGGCTTTGACGGCCGGGGCCGCGGGCGTGGCCTCGTTTTGCAGCAGGCCGTAGGTAAAAGCCACGTCAGCCGTGGTGATGGGGGCACCATCGTGCCAGGAGAGACCGCTGCGCAGGGTAAATTGGAGGGAACGGCCGTCTTCACTTACGGTCCAGCTTTCTGCCAGGGCAGGAATAAACCGTCCGGCATGGTCATACTGCACCAGACCATCAAACAGCAGATTAATAATTTCCCGGTCTACCGGGAAGCTGTCGCTTAACAGTGGATTAAGATGTTGGGGAACACCCACCATACCCTCGGCAAAAACCCCGCCGGAAGCGGGTGCCTGGGTGGTGCATAACCCTACCGACTGCACCTGGAAGGATAAAAGGGCCACAATCAGGCCAAATCCCACCAAGGCCAGTAACAATTGCCAACGTAAATGCAGCTTCATAAACGATAAAACGTGAATCGTAGAGCCAGATTAGCCCTCCGCTTCACGTTTCCTCAAATTCACGATTTGTCTTGCCGGTCCAGCCAGACCAGCAGAGGCATCACTACACTGCTTGACCCCAGGCCAGGAACGACAAGATGGTAACCAGAAAAAAGGCGACCGCGCAGGCAATGGTTACGCGGTGCATTGTCGCTTCGACGCCACGACGCGTCCGAAAACTGCCGCTCTCACCGCCGCCGCCGCCAAAAAAGCCGCCGAGGTCGGAGCCTTTGGTTTGCAGCAGCACCAGAATTGTTAAGGCAATAGCCAGGATAATTTCAGCAATGCCCAGATAAGGGGCTAATGGTTGCAAATTCATCTAAATTTTTTCCTCTATTTTCCAATAAGAAATTTGCGGCATGGTAAAGCCAAAAATGAATTATAGCAGTCTCCAAAAAGGGCGTCGAATTGCCGGAGTATCAGGCCACGCTTACCCATGTTGAGTTAATGTGGATGAAAAGTTGCCTAAAAAAACCACCAGAAAATGTGGCTGCCTTTGCAACCACACAAAGTTGGATATGATCCAGCCGAGTTTTGTGAGTCCAAACAAATGAGCGTGCAGATGAACGAATCAGACACTCCTTTCATGATTGAGGCAGACGGTTTAACGAAGCGGTATGGGGGGAATACGGCCGTTTCCAACCTCACCTTCTCCTGCGAACCGGGGGAAATTGTGGGCTTTTTGGGGCCAAACGGCGCGGGGAAAACCACCACCATGCGCATCCTCACCGGCTACATGCCACCCACTTCTGGCGACGCCTACATCGCCGGGTTCCACACCGTGGACGAAAGTATGCAGGCGCGGCAAAAGCTGGGCTACCTGCCAGAAACGGTGCCGCTCTACCCGGAAATGTCCGTGGAAGGGTACCTGCACTTCATCGGGCAGGTACGGCGGCTGGAAAACGTGTGGGACCGGGTGGATGACGTGCTGGAAGCGGTCGATTTGCTGGACCGGGCCGAGAGCTTCATCGGCAGTTTATCCAAAGGGATGCGCCAGCGTGTCGGGATTGCCCAGGCGCTGCTGCACGACCCGGACGTGCTCATCCTGGAC
>CAUJGI010000515.1 GCA_963169155.1 Chloroflexota bacterium | reverse complement strand
ACCGCATACCGCCGACATACCGGAAAACTACCTATGAGATTATTTGCTGAAAGCTTCGTTGATGGCCGCTTCGATCAGCGACACGCTCTGCCCGATGGTAGCCGGAGCCGCCTCAACTGCTTCCAGGGCCTCGACGGTTTGTACGTCTTCATCCCCCTGCACGCTGATCAGGTACAGGTAACGGTCGCAGCAGGTATCTTCAGGCAGGTAGGTGCGCTCCAGGTCGAAGTACCCAGCCTCTCTCAACTCTGTGATGAGCGTTTCCACGACGGCGGGATCGACAACGGCCGTTTCCACCGGCAGATCCGGACCTGGTTCACCCATGGCGCGCTCGATGGTGCCGTCGGGGTAGAAACGTACCGTCAGCAGTTCGCCTGTCAGGCCACCGCTGCGCTGAAAGAAAACGGCCGCACCCTCCAGGTCGGGACCAGGGATTTCACCGGCCGGTTCACCAACGGTTTCGTCGGCAATACGAACCTGTTCACCCTCAAAGTCGGTGCGCACTTCGTATGGCTGGCCATCAACCATCAGCATGACCTGCCAGCCAGGGGTGATGACGGCGGCGCAGATTTCAGCCGGACCGCCCAGCCCCAGGCAGGAATCACTCCATTCTTGCTGGTCAAAGCTTACCAGCTCAATCGCTGTCAGGTCGACGCCGAGCTCGCTGGCCAGGGCATCACGGGCGGCTTCAACAGCCGGGGGTAGTGCATCGCCCTCGGTCGCTTCACCAGCCGCTGCTTCAACGCGGGCCTGGTTACCGTCCAGGTCGGTGCGCACGGTGTAGCTTTCGCCATCCACCGTGAAGGTAATGGCGTAGCCCGGGGTGATGGCGGCAAGGCAGCTTTCGGCTGGTCCACCCATCCCCAGGCAGCCATCGCTCCATTCGGCGTCTTCAATTTTTTCCAGCTCCAGAGACTCTAGTTCGATACCCAGATAGTCAGCCAGGGCCTGTTCCGCCACCGGTAAGGCTTCGGCGGCAACCTGTTCGGCCGCCTCATCTGTTGGGGTGATCCCCGGTTCGGATCCGGCGGGGGTGCAGCCGACGACAGCCAGCAGCAGAACAAGAATAAACAACCTATTTGTTTTGTGTAACATGGTACACTCCTCTTTTTCAGTATGTAAACAGACAACTCACTGCCTGCTCCACGGCGTAAAACGCCGCACTTCCTGGAAAAGTTCCCACTCTACTGTAAAGCAAAAAGCGGCCCTAAAAGGTGATACTCACATCTTGCTAATAGGGTTCGCTAGCAGACACGGCCGTTTATTTCATTGTTAGCGGCCGTTCAACCCAAAATGATCCACGGTTCAACTTGAAGTGAAAGCAGGCTTACTTTTTTGCTACCACCACGCAACTTTTGGATTAACCTCTCGTGTAGATTTTCACCACAAAATCCCTACCATAGTGCCAGATTTCAACAACTTGCCCAGGTGCGCTGCACCTTTTCTACGAGGAGAGGATATGAAAAATTTACTGCGTGTGTTACCCGCATTTTTGCTGCTGATGCTGCTGTTGCTGGCTTGCGGCGGTGGTTCGGCTGAAACCGCTGCCGAGACGCCAGCCCAAACCACCGCAGAGACCGAAGCGACAGCGGCAACGGCAGTTGAAGACAACGCCGCCGTGGATGCCTTCAAGGCCGAGGTGGTGGCCACCTACGCCGACATTGTGTATGCCAGCTACCAGGATGCTTATGAAACGGCCGTAACCCTGCAAGCCGCCCTGCAAACCTTTGTCGCCAATCCCACCGAGGACACCCACCAGGCCGCCAAAGACGCCTGGCTGGCCGCCCGTGAACCGTACGGCCAGACGGAAGTCTACCGCTTCTACGGCGGTCCTATTGACGACGCCGATGGGCCTGAGGGCCTCATCAACGCCTGGCCGCTGGATGAATCCTACGTCGATTATGTGGCAGGCGCACCGGACGCAGGCATCATTAACAACGCCGCCGACTACCCGGAGATCAACGCCGACCTGCTGGAATCTCTGAACGAATCGGGCGCGGAAGAAAATATCAGCACCGGGTACCACGCCATTGAATTTTTGCTGTGGGGCCAGGATTTAAGCGCCGACGGCAGCGGCGACCGCAGCTACACCGACTACACCGAAGCCGCCAACGCCGAGCGGCGCGGTCAGTACCTGCTGGTGGCGGCCGATCTGCTGGTGGGGCACCTGGCTGATCTGGCTGCCGCATGGGCACCGGACGAAAGCGGCAACTACCGGGCCGAGTTCCTGGCCCAGCCTGCCGATGACGCCATTCAGAAGATGCTCACCGGCATGGGTGTGTTGAGCAAATCGGAGCTGGCTGGCGAACGCATGTTTGTCGCCTACGACAACCAGGACCAGGAAGACGAGCATTCCTGCTTTAGCGACAACACCCACCGGGATGTGATCAACAACGCCCAGGGTATCCTGAATGTGTACACCGGCAGCTACACCCGGGTCGATGGCACCGTCGTCAGCGGGGCGTCCCTGGCGGATTTGGTGGCGGAATTGGATACGGCCGTTGCCGCCGAGATGAACGCCCTGGCCGCCACCGCCCTGGCCAGCACCCAGGCCATCCACGTGCCCTTCGACCAGGCCATCGTGGTGGCCGATTATCGACCCACCGTTTTGGAGTCGGTCAATGCCTTGCAGGACCAGGGCGACAAGTTGGCCGAAGTGGCCAGCCTGCTGGGGGTGGCCATCAATACGGAATTACCTGAATAAAAAGGAGCGAGGCGTGAAACGTGAAGAAGCCCATCACGTTTCACGTTTCACGCCTCATTAGGAAGTTGTCATGTCAAAATCACTGTGCAAAATGAAAAAGTCGCTGCGCATTGACTTGAGTGAATACATGCTGTGCGTCAACAATCCGACGCACGTTTGTACCAAGTGTGGCCGGGCGGCCAACCAGAAAAAGCTGCTGTGCAGCCCCAAGAAAATTACGGTTTAAGGGTTTTGCTCTGTGTTTCAACAAAATCGGTTTAAATATCGCCGGGTAAGCCTGGCCTTTTTGTTTGTTTGGCTGCTGGCTGGCTGTGTGGACGCTGGTTTGGTGGAAGAAACGGCCGTTCCTCAACCCACCTTCCGCGATTATTTAGAAGAGGGCGAACAGCTCTCCGGCGGGCAAGCGACCGTGTTTGACACCACCCCTAACGCCTTCAGCCAGCCCATCCCGGGCCTGGACCGTGACCAGGAGCTGCTCTTTTTTGTGGGCAACTCCTTCTTCAACCAGAACTGGGTAACGGCCCCGGCCTCTACCACGGCGCGCGACGGCCTGGGACCGTTTTTTAACGCCCGCTCCTGCGCCAGCTGCCACTTCAAAGACGGCCGTGGCCGCGCCCCCAACTTCGACGGCGAAGCTCCCACCGGCTTCCTCATGCGCCTCAGCCTGCCCGGCACCGATTTTTATGGCGCGGCCCTGACGGAACCCACCTACGGCGACCAGCTACAAGACCAGGCCATTGCCGACTTCAAGGCAGAAGGGGCCGTCACCGTCTCCTACGAGGAAATTCCGTTTACCTTTCCCGATGGCGCAACGGTGCTGCTGCGCCAGCCGATCTACCATGTGGGTAATCTGGCCTACGGCGAGCTGCACCCCGAAACGCAGTTTTCGCCCCGCTTGGCCAGCCAGATGATCGGCATGGGGCTGCTGGAAGCGGTGCCGGAAGAGGCCATTCTGGCCCTGGCCGACCCCAACGACCGGGACGGTGACGGCATTTCGGGACGGCCGAATATCGTGTGGGATGTGTTTAACAGCCAGATGGCGATCGGCCGGTTTGGCTGGAAGGCCAACCAGCCATCGGTGCTGCAGCAGACGGCGGGCGCTTTTCTGGGCGACATGGGCATCACCACGCCGCTGTTTGGTCTGGAAAACTGCACGGAAATTGTGGCCGACTGCCGAACCGCGCTCAACGGCGGCACGCCAGAAATTGAGCCCGACGACTTCCTGAAAGTGGTGCTCTACAGCAGTTCGCTGGCTGTCCCGGCGCGGCGCGATTGGGAAGATCCGCAGGTGCTGCAAGGCAAAATGCTGTTCAACGAGATTGGCTGTGCCAGCTGCCACACGCCGCTGCTGGAAACGGGCATCCACCCCACCATCCCTGCCCTGTCGCAGCAGACGATACGGCCGTATACCGACCTCCTTCTGCACGACATGGGCGAGGGGCTGGCCGACCACCGGCCGGAGGGCGACGCCGACGGCTACGAATGGCGCACCGCGCCGCTCTGGGGCATCGGGCTGACCGAGACCGTGTCGGGCCACACCTTCTTCCTGCATGACG
>CAUJGI010000514.1 GCA_963169155.1 Chloroflexota bacterium | reverse complement strand
CATTTGCCCGTCTTGCGGTGTCGCCAAGTGGTAAGGCAGCGGACTTTGAATCCGCCATTCGAAGGTTCGAATCCTTCCACCGCAGCTGAAGGACTGGGTTTACGCTCAGTCCTTTTTTTATCCCTGTATTTAATGTAGTTGGGTAATTGAGCAATTACCCAATTAACCAATTGCTTTTTTATATGAACTTAGCGATTGTGATTCTTGCGGCCGGTGAAGGCAGCCGGATGCAGTCCAAAAAACAGAAGATTTTGCATGAAGTGGGGGGCAAGCCGATGGTGCAGCATTTGTTTGATACGGCCGTTTCCCTCACCCACATTCCCCCTGTTTTGGTGGTTGGCAACGGCGGCAGCGGTGTGCAGGCGCTGTTTGGCAGCCGGGCGCAGTATGCGGTGCAAAGCGAACAGCTCGGCACCGGCCACGCTACGCAAATGGCTAAATCGCTGCTGGTAGGAACCGCCGATCAGGTCATCGTCACTTACGCCGATATGCCGCTGCTGCAAACAACCACGCTGCAAAAGCTGGCCGACATGCAGGCAGAGACGCAAACGGCCGTTACTCTCCTCAGCGTGTTGGGGCCGCCGGATTCCACGTTTGGCCGGGTGGTGCGCGATGACAACGGCCGGGTGGTGGAAATCCTGGAAGTGGCCCAGGCACAGCGCCGACCAACTGCAGCCGAGCTGCTGGCCATTCCCGAACACAACGCCGGGGTGTACTGTTTTGCCGCCGACTGGCTGTGGGACAACATCGACAAGCTGCCGCTGCGACAGGCGCGCAATGGCCCGGAATATTACCTCACCGACATGGTTGAACTGGCCGTCCAGCAGAATCGGGGGGTGACAACATTTACCACAGATGACACCGACGAATGCTTAGGTGCCGGGACGCGGGCCGAGATGGTTGCCGTCGAAAAAGCATTTCGCCGCCGGGCTACCAACCGCTGGCTGGCCCAGGGCGTCACCATTGTGGACCCGGACAGCACCTACATCGACCCGGACGTGACGATTGGGCAAGACACCATCCTCTGGCCCAACACCTATTTGCAGGGGCAAACGGCCGTTGGCCAGGAATGTATCATCGGGCCAAACGCGATTGTGCGGAATTCGGCCGAAGGCAACGGCTGCCACATCGAGCAGGCGGTGGTGGAAGGGGCGGTGTTGGCGGCGGGAACGGCCGTTGCCCCGTTCACCGTCATAAAAAACCCGTAGGGGCGAGGCAGTTGGCCTCGATCCTGGACTAACAGCTCATCTACCCTCCAACTGCCTCGCCCCCCAACAAAGGAACGCACAATGATCACCAACGAACAACGCGCCGCATTGATTGAGGCCGCAATCGAGGTGCGGGAACGAGCCTACGCACCTTATTCAAATTACCAGGTCGGCGCGGCGCTGCTGATGGAAGATGGCACAATTGTGACCGGGGTAAATGTGGAAAACTCTTCGTATGGCCTGACGATTTGTGCAGAGCGAACGGCCGTTGGCCGGGCCATCGCCGCTGGTTACCGCAAAATCCTGGCCGTGGCCGTGGCCACCGACAACGCCGGGTCCCCCTGCGGCGCGTGCCGCCAGGTACTCACCGAATTTGCCGGGGATGTGCCGGTTTATTTAGTGGATGAGGCGGGAAACGGCCGTGATACCACCCTCTACACCCTGCTCCCCGACCATTTTGGCCCAGAGCATTTGACATAATCTAGCAGTAATCCAACGTATTCACCAGCTCAAACGCTGAGGAACTCCGGGCCAACTCCTGCAAAATAGCTAAATGACCCGAACCATAAATCACTAAAATTCGGTCGTCTGGCACCGCAATTTGCTGCAAATTGGCAAAGATGCGAATGTTGCGATCGTACCAACCCGCCAGCACTTCGGCCCCGATGTAGGTGCCGCCTGCGCCAACGGCCGTAAAATCCAGATAAATCTGATGATCTTCCGCAATTGCCTCTAAACTGTTGACCTTACGCAAAATTTCGCCCACCGCTAAGGTTTGCTGATGCCGGTTACTTTCGGCTTCCCAACGAGCAATTGTTTCCTGAAACTTCTTCAAAAAATCAGGCTGATGCACTTCAGCGTAGGCCAGGGCGGCCTCAAAGGGAATCGGGCTGCCAGGATGATCGATAGGATAAATCTGCTCATGATTGAGCTGTGCCGCCAGGCGAAAGCCCAGCTGCTGAATCTCGTTGCGGGTCAGCTCATGGCGGCCGGCCCGGTAAGCGGCATACAGCTGGTTGAGCGATTCGGCCTGGTCATACGGCGCTTCGATGGCGATTTTGGTGGGTTGGAAGGTGGCGAGGGTGTGGAGAACGGCCGTAATCTCCCGCTGCTTTTCCACCGATAACACATCCGCGACTTCCATCTTTGCTATATCCAACCCCGGATTAGCAAAATGGTAGGTGCCTAAAATGAGTACGCTCGCTTGATGAGACATTGTTGACCTTTTCCTTGATCTATCTTACCCACGAGAGCCAGATGACGCCCCACACCAGCGTAATCAGCGTGATGGGCACGCCTGCCCTCAGGTATTCCCTAAAAGTCAGCTCCACATCGTGGGTTGCCGCTGATTCGGCCACGATGAGATTGACCACAGAGCCGAGCAAGGTCAAATTGCCCGCCAGCGTTGTGGCCATGGCCAGCGCCAGCCAGGTGGTGGTAGGATCGGCAAACTGGGGCACAAACGGCCGAAACAGCATCACGGCCGGAACGTTGGAAATGAGGTTGCTCAACAGGACGGCAACGGCCGTAAACCAGCCAATCCCCCTTTCCGCCAGCGGCTGCAAAACGGAAAACACGCTGTCACTCAAACCGCTTGTTTCCAGCGCGCCCGTAACGACAAACAGGCCGCCAAAAAAGATCAAAAGCGACCAATCCACACCGCGAAAAATCCGCTCGGCTTTGACACGCCGGGTAATTAGCACAAAGCTGGCTGCGCCCAGCGCGGCCAACGGGATGGGCGCACCAAGCAAGAAGGCTAGCAGCATCCCCACCGTCGCCAGCAAACTTTTGTTGAGCAAAGGCGGGTAGGTGCGGATTTTTTTGTCAGGCAGCGCGGGGAGAGAAACGGCCGTAAATTCCGCGCGGTACACCCCCACAATGACCGCCCAGCACACCACCAATCCTACCAGAGCCACCGGCAGCAAAAAGCCGGAAAAGGTAGCAAACGGAATGCCCGAGGCGACGCCAATTAAGATATTTTGTGGATTGCCGGTAATCGACGCTACGGAACCGACGTTGGCCGCCGTGGCCAGACCCATCAGGTAAGGCAGAGGATTGCGGCGCAAAACGGCCGTTACCTCCACCACCAGCGGCGTAAACATCAGGGCAATCGTGTCATTGAGAAAAAGGGCCGACAGCACCCCGCTAAACAGGATGATCAGCCCCAGCAGCAGGCGTGGTGAACTGGCCCACTGCACCATTCGTATGCTTACCATCCGGAAGAAGCCACCCAGCCGCAAATTGACATTCAAAATCATCATCGCCAGGAGCAGCAGCAGGGTATCCATGTCGATAGCGGCATAGGCTTCTTGCAGGGAAATAGAGCGAACCAGGATAACGGCCGTTGCCCCAACCAGCGCAATCGTCGCCCGGTTCATGCGCAGCCCAGGATAACGCCCCAACGCCACGCCCAACAAAATGATTATCACTGCAATCAGAGTCAGCC
>CAUJGI010000513.1 GCA_963169155.1 Chloroflexota bacterium | reverse complement strand
CGCGATTTCCAATCGCGTTTCCTCTGGCGCGATTGGAAATCGCGGTTACGGTTTGTAGAGAAGCTGGTCATACACATCATCGAGCCAGCGGGTTTGTGGCTGGATGACCGTGGGTTTGGGCTGCAAATCGGCCCAGAAGGGAGTGAAGATGTGGTGGTTGTCGCTGGGCAGCGACCAGCGATCGGCCGTTTCTTGGTGGCAGTGCAGGTGGACGTAGTGGCGGGTTTTGCGCCAGCTGAGGCGTTTTTCGGGCAGCCAGCCGTCGATGTACAGGGTGATGGTTTGGGGGTCGGGCAGCTGGTCGTATTCCTGGTAGATGATGTGATAGAAACGCCTGCCCTGAGCATTGTCGAAGGGGCCGTCTTCCCCCTCCACCCGCTCCCCTACCACAAACGTCATGCCCCGCGTGAACAGGGGGGCAAACGGCAGCGAGGTCTCATCGGGCTGGCTGAAGATGCGGCTGTCCTGGTTGAGAATCGCTTCCCCAGCGGCCAGCTCGTTGTCGATCTGCCCCAGGTGGCGGTGGATGGTGAGGTGGGTGAGGCCGGTTTCTTCAAAGGCTTCGCGCAGAACGGCCGTAACCCACGCTTCCCCCTCATCCACCGTGCCCGCGGGCAGCTGCACCCCCGCCTGGGGATGCTGGAACAGCAGCAGCTGCGGCTGCCCCTGGCGGCCGGTGCGGGTGATGAAGGCGGTAACTTTATGGATGGTCATGGGAGGTAATTGGGTAATTGGGTAATTGGGTAATTGGGTAATTGGGTAATTGGGTAATTGAGTAATTGACGTAGTGGGGAAAAGTGGTCTTTTCGCTGCTTGCTTTTCACTTTTCACTTTTCACTTCCCTTCCTCCCCGCCGCAAACTGCTCAAGAAGCCCACCAACAGCCCGGCGGCCAGGCCGAGCAGGCCGGTGGCCACGGGCCTGCGCCAGCGGGATACGGCCGTTTCCGGCGTTTCGTCTTCGTTAGGAATGGTGGCGATGCGGTAAGGCTCTTCCCGCTGGACGATGGCGTTGGGGTGGGCGGGACGCCAGACGGCGTTGCGGGCTGGCTGAAGGTGCGAGCCATACTTGTTGGCATACGCCTGGGTAAATTCCGCGCCAAAGAGGAAGATTTGCGCCGAGTAGTAGACCCAGAGCAGCAGCACGACCAGGGACCCGGCCGCGCCGTAGGTGGAGGTGGCGGTGCCGTACGTCAGGTAAAGGGCGATGAGGCTGCGCCCCAGGATAAACAGCACGGTGGTCACAGCCGCGCCAAGCAGCACGTCACGCCAGGTGAGCTGGGCATCGGGCAGCACTTTAAACAGCAGGGCAAACAGCCCGGTGAGGATGACGAGGGAGGCCAGGAAGTTGATTTGCGGCAGCAGCGCGCCGATGCCCGGCAGCCAGAGGGCGAGGCGGTCGCCAACGGCCGTAATGATGGTGCTGGTGGCAAAAGAGAGCAGCAGCAGCAGCCCCAGCACCAGCACCATGCCAAACGCCAGGGCTCGCTTGCGAATGTTGTTGAGCACCCCGGCTTCTGGATCTGGCCTTAGCCCCCAACTCATGTTCAGGGCGCGCTGGAGCTGGGCAAAAAGGCCCGACGAGGCGACCAGCAGCACCACGGTGCTGACTATGGTGGCAAAGCGGCTGGCCTCGGATTTGCTGGCGTTGGTGATGAGGTTGAGGACGACTTCTTCCACGTCAGCACCGAATTCGTTGTTCACTTCGGCCAGCACCCGGTCGCGCACGTCGGCGTCGTTGAAGACGGCCCCGGCGACGGCCACGGCGATGACCAGCAAAGGGGCTAGGGCAAAGATGGTGTAGAAGGTGATGGCGGCGGCCAGCAGCGAGGCGTTGTCCCGGCTCCAGCCCTGGGCGCTTTCTTTGAACAGTGCAAAAATTTGGATGGCCGCTGCTTTCATACCCTGATCTTAGGGGGAGTGGGGCAGGGATGCAACAATTGGTGGGGGGAACGGCCGTCTATCGTCGGGGCGGGTGTAGGGAACGGGTTTCTTGTAGTTTAAGAAACTGATCAGGTAAGCCTTGTGGGACGATTTTGTAAATTGTCCAGGCGATTTACAAAATCGCCCTACAGCAGTTACCCACTTTAATTTTTAATCTACACCTGACTCTCCACTACCTACGGCCCATCCTTGGTTAACGGCCGTCTTTGGAGAGACAGGCGGGCGGTAAGGCCTTTCGTCTGGCCATGATCTTGGCCCGCCTGTCCCGCCCCTACGTTACATTTCGAATCGCTGAAAGGTTGGGTTTGAGGTTTCTTTTTTAACCTGGCTGAATTATCATAGTGGGCATCGACACTTGATGAAGGAATTGCTCTATGCCAGAAACGCCCTTCCAGCCGCAGTTAGATTTTAGCCCCCACAACAACCAATCCCTTTTTTCTGATCATTACCTGGAAAACATTCTGCGCCGCACGCCGGAGTGGGTGGTCTGGCAGGCACCCGCCGCCGACTTTTTGGCCTGGCTGCGTGACCGGTACACCAGGGAGCGGGACCAGCTGGCCAGCTACAACGAATCGCAGCTGGAAGACAACTGGATCAAGCCCATCCTCGACCGGCTGGGGCACGTTTGGGAAGGGCAGGCGTCCATCCCCGCCCTGACCCGCAACATCAAAAAGCCGGATTTTGCCCTGTTTCCTGATGAGGCGGCGCGGCAAACGGCCGTTCCCCACCAAAACACCCCCCATTATGTGAAAGACGTCCTGGCCCTGCTGGAAGCCAAAAAATGGACGGTGAACCTGAGCAAAAAGAGCGGCAGCCGCCCCATCTTCGACGACCAGAACCCGATGTACCAGATCGACACCTACCTGGGGCTGAGTGGCGTGACCTGGGGTATGGTGAGTAACGGCCGTTTCTGGCGTCTGGTCCACAAAAATTCATCCCGCACCCTGGAAACGTACTTTGAAGTCGACCTGCTGGCCGCCGTAGAAGTGCCCAACGACCGTTCCGCCCTGGCCGTGGCCATCTTCTTTTGGGCCTTCTTTAACCAAAGGGCGTTTACGCCAGATGCCCACGGCCGTACGTTCCTCGACGACGCGCTGAGCCAGAGCAAGGCGTACGCCATCGCCCTGGAAGCCGACCTGCGCGA
>CAUJGI010000512.1 GCA_963169155.1 Chloroflexota bacterium | reverse complement strand
GGGCGAAGGCCCGCTGGGTGATGAAGACGCCCGCAACTTCCACGCTTAAAGCTTCTGGCAGAAATCTATACAGGAGAAATCTGATGAAAACATTTAAAGTACACGAAAATATCATTTTTAATGACCCAAATCCCAATGCCGAACCGCTCCACGTTGATGAAAACGGCCGTATCTTGCGCTTCGCTCTCCAACCAGGGCAAACCGTGCGTGAACATAGCGCTCCTAATTCACCGGTGAACATTGTTATTCTACAGGGGCAAGGGCGCTTTGCCGGCGGTGACGGCGAGGAACACAAGATTGGTCCGGACACTATGATACTGTTCGATCCCGGTGAAAATCACACCATAAAAGCGCTGGATGAACCGCTGGTTTTCCTCGCCATCTTGCGTGAGGCCCCCAACCCTGATCGAAAAGGAGATTAGGAACATGGCCAACGTCTCCCTTGAATCTATCCCCATTCGAGACCCCTTCGGCCCTACGCTGGCTTACACGCGCGGCGTACAGCTAGACACGGGGGCCGAGCCGGACAAGCTAGTCAGAACCCACTGCTGCTTTTGCGGCCAGCAGTGCAGCATGTTTCTTAAGGTGAAGGATAATGAGGTAATCGGCCTTGAGCCTGACTACGATTTCCCCTTCAACCAGGGCAAGCTGTGCCCAAAGGGGGTCAAACGCTACCTCCAGAACGGTCATCCGGACCGGCTACTGCACGCCTACGAACGGGACGCCTCTGCTCCAGGTGGCTTCAGGGCGATGGATTACGCCCAGGCCATTCGCCGCGTGGCCGACGAGATCGAACGCATCCAGACGGCATACGGCCGTGACGCCTTCGGCATCCTCAGCGGGGCCAGCCTGACGACAGAAAAAACTTATCTGGTGGGCAAGTTCGCCCACATGACGCTGCGCACGACTCATATTGATTATAACGGCCGTCTGTGTATGGTCAGCGCCGCCGCCGCCAACAAAAAAGCGTTTGGCGTCGACCGCTCCGCCAACCCCTGGAGCGACATCATAGGCGCGCAGGTCATCTGGATCAGCGGCTCTAATACGGCCGAATGCTCACCCATCACCACCGATTACGTGTGGCAGGCACGTGAACATGGTGCCAGGGTCATTGTCGTTGATCCGCGTATTACCCCTATCGCCCGTACCTGTGACCTCTTCCTGCCCATTAAACCCGGTCGAGACGCCGCCCTCTTCAACGGCGTTCTGCACCTCATGATCAAAAACGACTGGCTGGATCACGACTTTATCAACCACCACACCGTTGGTTTTGAAGCCGTGGCTGAACATGCACAACCCTGGACGCCACAGCGTACGGCCGAAGTGACGGGCATTGCCGAGAAAGCCATTCGTCAGGCAGCAGAATGGTGGGGCACGGCCAGCACCAGCTTTCTACTGCACGCCCGCGGCATTGAACACCACAGCAATGGTGTACAAAACGTGCTGGGGGCCATCAACATTGTCCTGGCTTCGGGGCGTATCGGCCGTGCCAATTGTGGGTATGGCACCATCACCGGCCAGGGCAACGGCCAGGGCGGCCGGGAACATGGCCAGAAAGCCGATCAGCTTCCCGGCGCCCGCGATCTGGGTAACCCGGAACACCGTGCTTATGTTGCCAGCGTTTGGGGCATGAACCCGGATGAGCTACCCCAGCCTGGCGTCGACGCCTATGAGATCTTCCGCAAAATTGACCAGGGGGAAATCAAAGGCTTGTTAAGCATTTGTTTTAACCCATTGGTTTCCCTGCCGGACAATAATTTTGTGCGGGCCCAGCTGGAAAAGCTGGAGTTTTACGTGGCCATCGACTTCTTCCTCAACGAGACTGCCCGCTATGCCGATATTGTCCTGCCCGGTTCGCTGCACGAAGAAGATGAAGGCACTGTGACAAGCGTTGAAGGGCGAGTGATTAAAATCAATAAGGCGGTTGACTGCCCGGGCGAAGCCCGCCAGGATTGGCGCATCATTCAAGACATTGCCCGCGCCCTGGGGCGGGAGCAGGGCATGACCTTCAGCAGCCCGGCCGCGATCTTCAATGAACTGCGGCAGGCGTCTAAAGGCGGCATAGCCGACTACGCCGGCATCACGTATGAAAAGATTGAGCAGCAGCAGGGCGTTTTCTGGCCCTGCCCTACCGAGGAACACGCTGGCACACCGCGCCTTTTCGAAGCTGGATCGTGGAATCCCGTCGCTCAGGGCAGCGGACCGTTTTATTTTGCCGACGGCAAGGCCCGCTTTAATCTCTGCACCTATTTACCCCCGGCAGAAGATGTGGACGAAACCTATCCCCTCATCTTAACAACCGGCCGTGTCATTAGCCAGTTCCTCTCCGGCACACAGACACGGCGCATTGGCCCGTTGGTAGACCAATATCCCGAACCGCGAGTGGAGATGCACCCGGCTCTGGCGCAGAAGCTTGGCATTACCGACGAGGCGTGGGTAACAGTTGAATCGCGGCGTGGCGCCATGACAGTGCGTGCCCTGGTTGTTAATACCATTCGCCCCGATACCGTCTTTATCCCTTATCATTGGGCTGACCGTCAAGCGGTCAACCAGCTCACGATAGCCGCCCAGGACCCCATCTCCAAGATACCGGCATACAAAGTGTGTGCGGTGCGGGTGAGAAAGGTGGATAACATTGAACAGTGATCGGTTAACAGTGGACAGTGAACAGTTGGCGGCAACGGCCGTTAACGATAGCAGCTACCAAATCGCCTTTGCGGCCTACGAAAATGCGCGCATGGATGGGCTGTGTCACGAAGGTGCCTGGGAATGCGCAGTGGAGGTGCTGTGCGCATTCAATGCGGAATATCTGCTGGCCGACTTACAAAAGGAAATACGGCATGCCTAAGCCCGCGGAATTAGAATTTTTCATTGACCCCAGCCGTTGCATCGGCTGCCAAGCGTGTGTGCAGGCCTGCACCGAGTGCGATACCCACAAAGGACAGTCCATGATCCAATTGGATTACATCGACCGCAACGCTTCGCCGCAAACGGTGCCGGTCATCTGCATGCACTGCGATTCGCCCACCTGTGCCGAGGTATGTCCGGCCGATGCCATCAAGCGCACCGGCGATGGCGTGGTGCAGACGGCGCGTAAGCCGCGCTGCATTGCCTGCAATAACTGCGTGCTGGCCTGCCCATTTGGCGTGCCCAAAATGAACAACGGCATGAATCTGATGATGAAGTGCGACATGTGTTATGACCGCACCTCGGTGGGCCTGAAGCCGATGTGCGCTTCGGTTTGCCCCAGCCAGGCCCTGTTTTACGGCACACGGGAAGAAATTCGGCAGTTACGGCCGCGTTCCCGGCCCATAAACAGCTTCCAGTTTGGCAACCAAACTGTGACGACAAAGGTAAACATGATGGTGCCCCGCGAAGTGCCGGTGAATCTGGTGGACGTGGCCGCCTCGCTGCACCAGGCCCCAGTACCGCAAACAATGGCTCATGCGGCAGATATACTGCTGGCCAATATGTTTGTAGACGCATAGGGGAGGACTGACTATGGATAACGAGTATGATCAACTGACAGTGCCGCCAGACGGCCGTTCCCCAGCCGAACAACCGCGCTGGCGCCAGGATTTCCCCAT
>CAUJGI010000511.1 GCA_963169155.1 Chloroflexota bacterium | reverse complement strand
ACGCCCCGCCCGCTTTCAGCACGGCCAGCAGGCTAACCATCATCTCGATGGAGCGTTCCAGGCAGATGCCGACGATGACGTCTGGTCCCACGCCGAGCTGGCGCAGCTGATGGGCCATCTGTTCGGCGCGCTGGTTGAGGGCCTGGTAGGTGATGGTTTGGTCCTGGAAGATGACGGCCGTTTTCCCCGGCACCTGCTCTACCTGTGCTTCGATGAGCTGGTGCAGGCACTGCTCGCGGGGGTAGGTAACGGCCGTATCGTTCCACGTGTACAGCTGCTGCTTTTTTTCCGCCTCGGTCAGTAGGGGATAATCCGCCAACTTCTTGTGCGGATTTTCCACCACCTGGGTCAGCAGCCGGGCATAATGCGCCAGAACCAACTCCATGCGAGCCACGGTAAATAAGCCTGCATTGTATGAAAGGTACAGTTCAATTTGTGCCTCGCTTTCATCCACATAGAGCGTCAAATCGAAGTACGAGTCCAGCTCCGGCTTGAGCAGCGCCTCGGCCGCCAATGAGCCAAAGCCGCCCGCTGGCCGCGAGAAGTTAAGCACGTTAAAAAAGGTCTGGAACAGCGGCGTATGGTTGGCATCACGGGCGACTTCCAGCTCCTCCAAAAGCATTTCAAAGGGCACATCGGGGTTGGAAAAAGCGGCCACGCTCACGTCGCGCACGCGCTGGACCAGCTCATGGAAAGTGAGATCGCCCGATACGGCCGTGCGCAGTGCCAGGGTGTTGATGAAGGGGCCAATCATTCGTTGCAGCTCAGCCTGGCTGCGGCCAGAGATGGGCGAACCAACAACAATGTCTTCCTGCCCGGTGTAGCGATGCAGCAGCAGTTGGAACACCGCCAGCATGGCCATGTACAGGGTCACGCCTTCCTGCTGGCAAAATTGGCGCAGTTGTTGGGAGAGTTCGATGGTCAGCGGCTTTTCCAGGTGGGCGCTGCGGTGAGACTCACTCACGGACCGACTAAAATCGGTCACCAAATCCAGATCGGGGATTTCGCCTGAGAACTGTTGTTTCCAGTAAGCCAGCTGATTTTCCAGAAAATTGCTTTCGATGAGCTTCTGTTCCCAGGCGGCGTAATCGGCGTATTGGAGGGGCATCTGCGGGAGCACTTCCCCATGCCCGGTCGCCACGTGGCTTTCATACAGCCGGGCCAGCTCGCCCCAGAAGACGGCCAGCGACGCCCCATCGGAGGCAATGTGGTGCAGGGTGACCAGCAAAATGTGGTCGTGGGCGGCCATTGTGAGCAGCCGGGTACGAATGGGCCACTCGTTTTCCAGGTCAAAAACCTGGTTGGCCTCGGTGGCCAACAATTTTTGCGCTTCGGCCTCTTTATCGGGGTTGTGGCTTAAATCGGTGATGGGCAGGGGTAACGGCCGTATCTCCCCCACACTTTGAAAAGGCATGCCATCCAACTTGGTGTAGGTCGTACGCAATATCGCATGCCGCTGCACCATTTTGTTCAAGGCCGCTTCCAGTGCCGCGATATGCAGCTCGCCGCGCAGGCGCACCGCCTGGGCCAGATTGTAGTCGCTGGTGCCTTTGTCCAGCTCTTGCAGCATCCACATGCGCCGCTGCGCATAAGAAAGCGGCAGAGGGCCATGATGTTCACTATGTTGTAAAGACGGCCGTCGCTCAGCAGATTGCAGCTGTTTCAAATGCGCCAGAATTTCATCCCGGCATTCGGTCATCTGGTGGCGCAGCTCTGGCGACAGCGCCCCCTTGGGCGCATTCACGTGCAGTCGACCATCCTCCACCCAAATTCGTACATCCAATTCGCGCAATTGCTTTAACAAATCGGTTACGGTCATCATAGTTCAAATTCCTCCCTTTCTTCGACATCCTCAGCGTTCGTGAAGGGGGTCTGTTTTAGCCAAAAGAGTTCCGTCAAAAAGTCAGTCAAGTCATCAATTGTTGGGTAGTCAAAAAGGAGCGACGCGGGCAAGGATTGATTTAGTGATTGTCCCAGAGCATTACGCAGTTCAACTGACATGAGTGAGTCAAGACCCATTTCCATCAACGGCCGTTTGGTATCGACCTCAATCAAAGATGATAATCCCAGAACCTGACGAGCTTGATTACACACATGCTCCCGCAGCAAACCCATTCGTTCATCGGCTCGCGCGGCAGCCAGCTTCTCGGCAAAAGCGCCGGCAACAGCAGCAGCACCCGGGCTGCTGCCTGAAGCGGCCACAGGCTGCAACACCCGGGCCAAGAAAGCGGGCGAGCGGCCCGGCGGCAGCTGGCGGCTAAATGTGCGCCAATCCACCGGCAGCACGCCAACCTGGGGCACAGCGTCGCCCAGTAAATTTTCTAAAACGGCCAGCCCTTGCGGCGTGGGAATCGCCCGAATGCCAAAGGCGGCCAGATTGTTACCCTGGTTCACCGCTTCGGCCATGCCACCTTCGGCCCAGGCGCTCCAGTTGATGCTCAACGCAGGCAGACCCAGCGAGCGGCGATAATGGGCCAGGCCGTCCAGGAAAGCGTTGGCCGCCGCATAGTTGCCCTGCCCCGCCGCCCCCAGCAGCGCTGAGGTGGAAGAGAACAGCACAAAAAAGTCCAGCGATTGGCCCAACGTAGCCTGGTGCAAATGCCAGGCACCGTTTACTTTGGGGGCCAGCACACGCTCAAATCGCGTCCAACTTTGGTTTAGCAGCAGGCCATCGTCCAAAATGCCAGCCGCATGGACAATACCGCGCAGCGGCGGCAAATTACCATGAATGGTGGTCAAGATCTGGTCAACGGCATCACGCTCGGCAATATCAGCCTGGAAGAGGTGAACGGCCGTCCCCATCGCCTCAATCTCTGCAATCGCTTCTTGAGCGGCTGCGGACGGTTCGCTGCGGCCCACCAATGCCAGATGACCCGCGCCCTGTTCCGCCAGCCACCGGGCCACACGCAGCCCCAGGCTGCCCAAACCGCCGGTAATGAGATAGGTTGCCTCAGATTGGGGTCGCACAGTGGCACGCGACTGGTTAATCACTATTTTACCCACGTGCCGCGCCTGGGCCATAAAACGAAACGCCTCTACCACCTGGGCGATGTCGTAGACGCGCGTGGGCAGCGGCTGCAGCGACCCGTCGGCAAAACCTGCCAGCACGGTTTGCAGCATCGTCTGCACCACCTGCGGCTCGTCCAGGCACAGCTGGCCCAGGAAAAAGACGTGGTTGTGCACCCCAGGGTAATCGGCCGCTACCGTGGCATCGTCCCAGGTGCCGGTCCGGCCGATTTCCACAAAATGCCCGCCATCGGCCACCAGTCCCAACGTTTTAGGGATAAATTCACCAGCCAGCGCGTTGAGGGCAATCTGCACTCCCGCGCCGTTGCTGTCGGCGGCAATGGCCTCGGCAAAGTCGAGGGTGCGTGAGTTGTAGATATGCTGAATGCCCATCTGGCGCAGAACATCCCACTTGGGCGGGCTGGCCGTGGCGTACACCTCGGCCCCGGCGCGCCGCGCCAGCTGGATGGCCGCCATGCCCACGCCGCCAGCGGCAGCATGGATGAGCACCTTGCTGCCCTTTTGCATCTGCCCCAAATGGTTCAGGGCGTATTCGGCCGTGAGGAAAACAATGGGAATCCCGGCGGCCTCGGTAAAGCTCATCGCCTTCGGCTTGTGGGCCACCAGCTCGGCAATGGTGACCACGTAGGTGCTGAACGCGTTTGGCGTCAGGGCCATAACTTCATCGCCAGCTTGAAATTGGGTGACGCCGGGGCCAACGGCCGTAATTCGCCCGGCACACTCACCACCCAGCGGTGCCGCTTCCGGGTACATCCCCAACGCATTCAGCACGTCGCGGAAGTTTAGGCCGGAAGCCACAATTTCGATCTCTACCTCGCCAGGACCGGGCGCAGGCCGCTCTGCCGGGCGCAGTGCCAGGTTGTCCAACACGCCCCGCTCGCTGATGTCCAGCACCACCGGCGAGTCGTCCACCACGATGGGTGGCATGGTGTGCCGCGCCAGTCGCGGCACGTAACGTGTGCCGTCGCGGAAGGCCACCTGGGTTTCGCCGTCGCCATGCAGGAGTTCGTCGGCTAGGGCAAAAATATCGCCGTTGGGATCTAAATCAAGCTGGACGCAGGCCAGTTCTGGCTGCTCCTGGGCAATGACGCGCACCAGTCCCGCCAGCGTGGTTTGGGCCACGGCCACCGCTGCACCGGGCTGCACCGGCTGCGCCCCGCGCGTGCAGAGCCAGAGGCGCGGCGGTTCGGGCCGTCCGGCCAGCGCCTGCACCAGGGCCAGGGTATGGCCGAGGATTTGTTCTTGAACGGCCGTTGGCTCCACCTCCATGCCCACATCTAGATTCCACAAATCCACCACCTGGTCCACCGCCTGCGGCAGCGTTGCGGCCGTCAGCGAAGGCAAGGCAGCTTGTTCCAGCAGGGTGCAGGTTTGCCCCCGGGCCGTGAGCTGCTCGGCCAGGGCCTGGGCCACGCCGCCCCGGTCGGCCAGGAGGAGCCAGTGTTGGGTTGGCGGCGTAGTGGCAGGCATCGCCAACGGTTGAGCTTCCCAGTCCACCTCGTACAGCCACTGCTGGTAAGGGGCACCAGCCGACCGCTGCAGCATTTTGGGGTTCACCCGCTGCAAACGCAGCCGGTCGATGTGCAGCAGCATCGTGCCTTGTTCGTCGAGCAGATACAGGTGCGCCGTTAACACGTCGGCCTGGGCTTCGGCTTCCAGGCGGGCGTAGCAAAACACGCTGTCGCTGATGGAGCGCAGCTGGTGCAGGGCGCTGATGTGTACCGGCAAGAAGGTGGCGTCGCTCTGCTGGGCTGTCGTGGCTCCCAGGACGTGGAGGCAGGCATCCAGCAGGGCGGGATGCACCTGGTACCCGGCGCAGCTGACGTCGGCGGGCAGCTGGATGCGGCCCAGCGCTTCACCTTCGCCGCGCCACAGCTGCTGCACACCCCGGAACGCCGGGCCGTAGCTGACGCCCAGGTCAGCCATCTGGCCGTAGTAGGCAGCGAGGTCGGGGTCAGCAGCCAGGCGGTTTTGCAAATCGGCCAGCGGTTCGAGTTTGATCGTGGTAGGCACCAATGTGCGCTGCAAAACCCCTTGGGCGTGGCGCTGCCAGGGGGCACGGCCGACTTTTTCTATCTGGCTGAACAGTTGGAAAGCGGCCGTAACCACCCCCTCAGACTGCAAACCCAGCTGGACGGGCTTGGGGGCAGCGTCGGGCAGCACCATCGCGTCCTGCAAAGAG
>CAUJGI010000510.1 GCA_963169155.1 Chloroflexota bacterium | reverse complement strand
AACCTGGTTGGCGTGGCCAGCGGCCTGGCGGCGTCTGGCAAAACCGTGGTGGCCGCCAGCTTTGCCGCCTTTTTGCTGGGCAACGCTTACGATCAGATTCGCATGGGCATTGCTTACCCACAAGCGAACGTCAAGCTGGTTGGCTCGCACAGCGGCATCAGCATTGGCGAAGATGGTCCCAGCCAGATGGGCATCGAGGATATTGCCCTGGCCACGTCCCTGCCCCACTTCACGGTGATCGTCCCGGCCGACGCGCCGTCGACCGAAGCGGCGACAAAGGCGCTGTTTTCGTTTGACGGCCCCGCCTATCTGCGCACAGGACGGCCGAAAACACCCATTGTCTACCCCAACGACGTGCCTTTCCAGGTCGGTAAGGCCAACCAGCTGCGCAACGGCCGTCATGCCACCATTATTGCCTGCGGTCTGATGGTTGCCGCCGCCCTGGAAGCCGCCCACATGCTGCGCGAAGAGGGCATTGAGGTGCGTGTGCTGGACATGCACACAATTAAACCGCTGGATGAAACGGCCGTGCTCCAGTCTGCAGAGCAAACCGGAGCCATTGTGACCGCCGAGGAGCATTTGCTGGATGGTGGGTTGGGAACGGCCGTTGCTGCTTGTGTGGTTCAGCACTACCCCGTCCCGATGCGCTTTGTCGGTATTCGTAACCGCTACGCCGAGTCGGGCGACCCGCAATCCCTGCTGGAAAAATACGGCCTGATGCCAGAGAACATCGCCCAGGCCGTGCGGGAAGCCATCGACCATAAAGAAAACAACGGGAACGGCCTGCTGGTGATTGAGTTTACCGACGGCGAGGAAAAGGAAGCATAAACGCCCACGAGTGGGCGCTATCTCACTCTTTTACCAAAGAACAATACACAAGGCAATCTCACGCCAAGGCGCAAAGCCGCCAGGAGAAAACCTGGCGGCTTTGCGTGAGCAAAAAGCCTACCCTACCGCTGCCTAAACCCGGCTGGAGATCGCTCTGGCACCGTGTAAAACCAGCAAAGCAAGCACCGCAGCGCCCACGGCAAGAACAAATTGCTCCAGGGCGATGGCTACTCCCAGGGCAGCGGCTAACAGGAGGGAAGCGGCCGTTGTCAAGCCCTCAATTTTGTTCTCGCTGTCCCGGTTGCGGATGATGGTGCCTGCACCCAGGAACGTAATGCCGGTAATCACCGCCTCGATGATACGAATAGGATCGGCATTAATGAGCGATTGATCGACGCCCAGGCGGGTAACCATGACGCTGCCCAGGCCGGTGAGCATGGCGGCCGAACCGGCCACGAGCATATGGGTACGCAGCCCGGCCGGTTTGTCGGCAGCTTCACGTTCAAACCCAATCACCCCGCCCAGCAGCATGGCCAGCAAAATCTCCCCCAAAATTTGCAGTTGCACCATCATACGCAGCTCAACTCCCATGGCTGAGATTGGGCCAATCTTGAAGATTGGCCCAATCTGAAAAGGTTACTTAGCGAATTTCCCAGACGACGTACACATTGGCCGTGATGGTTTGGGTACCAGCCTGAATGGGTACGCTGGTCTCCAGCACAACCTGGTCTGTTACCCCAAGGGGCACCGGCCCACCACCACCCAACTCCAGGATCGTGTGCACCGGCCCCAGTTCAGCGCCCGCCAGTTGGGTCAGCTGTTCAGCCTTCTCTTCGGCGTTGCTGATGGCGATTTCTCGCGCCTCGGCTTCCAGCTCTTCCCGGCTGCTGATTTGGAATTCAATGCCCTGGATGTTGTTACTGCCAGCGGTTACGGCCGTATCCAACAAAGCCCCCAGCATGGGCAAATCAGTCACCATGACCCGCACCATGTTGTTGGCCTGGTAACCAACCAGTTCGCGCGACTGGCCGTCGTTACTCGTTTCATACACGGGCTGCAGGCGGAACCCTTCGGTAGTGATGTCGCTTTCTTCAATACCGGCTTCGATCGTGGCGGAAATAACGGCCGTCATGCGCTCATTGTTTTCTTCCAGGGCCGCTTCGGCCGTGTCTGCCTCTGTTTGCACCCCCAGGCGCACTACCGCCTGGTCTGGCTCGGCCTGCACCTGCCCCTGACCCGATACCTCGATGGTGGCCAGGTTATCGTCCGTTGTCTGGCTAGTTTGGGCCGCCACCGGCAGCGGCGGCTGCGAGATTAACGTTAGCCCGACCCCCATAAATAGGGAAAATGCCAGGAAAAATGTTGCCAAAATCCACAATTTACCTTTCATCAGCTTAATGACTCCTTTTATCGTTTACACATTCTGAATCTTTACAATAACATAGATTTTCCCCAGAAGGCCGGGTGTATATCGCAAACATATCCATTTTTGTGCCTGGGCACACGCAGTAACAGTTTTCAGATTGGACCAATCGCAAAATGCCCACCACCTGGCGGCCAATGGACCTCAAGTGAAATCACAGCTGCTGGCGAGTTGGCCAGCAGCTGTCTGCACAAATTCTATGTGGTTGTTAGCCAAAAACTGGGGAATTTCAAACTCACCGCAGAGGACGCGGCGAGCACCGGAAAAAGCCAAACTGGCTTTTTAGGATTTCAAAAGGTTAGGCCAAACTGACGCCAATTTTCGGGTAAATTCGCGTCAATTCGGTGCAAAAATCAGTCCCAAGCTCTCCGCAGTGCCAACTATCCAAACAACTTGCCCGCATCCCGCATGGCCAGGAGGTGGTCCGGCGGGGCAAACCGATCGCCGTATTTGGCGGCCAGTTCCTGGCTGCGCTGCACAAACGCCGCCACGCCATAATCATTGATGTATTGCAGCGTACCGCCCTTAAACGGGGCAAAGCCCCAGCCAAAAATCGAGCCAATGTTGGCGTCGGCGGCATTGGTAACGACGTTTTCTTCCAGGCAGCGCACCGTTTCCAGCGCCTGGACAAACATCAGCCGCTCGATCATCTCCGCCTGGCCCAACGCTTCACCCTGCGGCGGGAACAGCGTGCGCAGCTCGGGCCAGAGGAGCTTTTTACCATCCTCGGGATAATCGTAGAAACCAGCGCCGTGGGCTTTGCCGAAACGGCCGTATCCCTCCGTCAACACATCCAGCACCGCATCCGACGGATGACCGGGCACCGGCTTACCCTCCGCCGCCAAATCCTGGCGCGTCTGCTCGCGGATGTGGCGCATCAGCCCCAGGCTCACCTCGTCGGCCAGGGCCAGCGGCCCCACCGGCATGCCCGCCTGCAAGCCCGCCGCCTCGATAGCGCGCGGATGCTGCCCCTCACCCAGCAGCGCCAGCCCTTCGCGCAGGTAGGTGCCAAACACCCGCGACGTGTAAAAGCCCCGGCTGTCGTTCACCACAATCGGCGTCTTGCGGATTTTCAGGACGAAGTCAAACAC
>CAUJGI010000509.1 GCA_963169155.1 Chloroflexota bacterium | reverse complement strand
TCTCACGCTACCCCTCCATCCGACTCTTTCAGGAACGCGCCCGCGCCATCCGGCCCGATTTTCGCCTGACCGATGACAACATCGCCGACGTGGCCCGCATTTGTGCCTGGCTCGACGGCCTGCCGCTGGCCATTGAAATGGCCGCCGCCCAGGTAAAATGGCTCACCCCGGCCCAGGTTTTTGCCCAACTCAAAACCCGGCTCATCGCCCTCACTGGCGGCCCGCGTGACCTGACCCCGCGCCAGCAGTCGCTCAGCGGCGCCATTGCCTGGAGCTACCATCTGCTCGCTGAGCATGAACGCCACCTCTTTGCCACGGTGGGCATCTTTGTGGATGGCTGTGACGTCGCCGCCGTCAATGCCGTCTGGCAGCAGGCCGCGGCCAGTCTAAACTACCCCGCCAGCACAATCGATCCGGCGCAAAGCTTGCAGCTTCTGGCCGAAAAAAGTCTGCTCAACCACCACCCTCAGCCGGACGGCCCGCCGCGTTATGTGATGCTGGAAACCGTGCGCGAATACGCCCTGGAACAGCTCAAAACCGAGGGGTGGGAAACGGCCGTCCGCCAGGCCCACGCCGCCTACTTTGCCAGCCAGACGGAAACCGTCTACAGCCAGTTCCTGGCCAACAACGACCCGATCAACTGGCTCAGCCTGCTGGATCGGGAGCACCACAACCTGCGCGCGGCGATTACCTGGGCCATGGAAACGGCCGTGCACCTCCCCAACCCCGCCAACATCCGCTTTGCCCAGGAGCTGGTGGAAAACGTGCAGCACTTCTGGTATCTGCGCGGCCACTTCCACGAAGCGCGCCACTGGCTGGCTGAAGCGCTGGCCCTCAGCCAGGAAGCCAACACAATGCACGCCCTCCTGCTCAACCGCGTCGGCAAGTTTGCCCGGCTTCAGGGTGATCTGGCCCTGGTGCAAAGCTGTCATGAACAGGCCCTGGCCATTCAGGAACACCTCGGCGACGAACTCGGGCAGTGCCGCTCGCTGGAAAATCTGGCCATTCTGGCCGGAACCCAGGGGGATTACGGCCGTGCCCGCACCCTGCTGGAGCAAACCCTTGCCATAGACCGGCGCAACGGCGGCACGCGCCCCGTCGTCTCCACCCTCAACAACCTGGCCATTGTGCTGCGCCGCCTGGGCGACCCGGTCGGCGCGGAACGGCTGTACCTGGAAGGCACCCAGCTGTGCCGCGAGACCAACAACCTCACCTCGCTCAGCTACACGCTGCACGGCCTGGGTGAAGTCAGCCTGGATCGCAGCGAGCCAGAGACCGCGCTGACCTATCTGCGCGAAAGCATCAGTTTGCGCCATCAAATGAGCGACCGGCCAGAGCTGGCCATTTCTTTGCGGACGATTGGCATTGCCCACATGCAGTTAGGCAATGCGGCCATGGCCGCGCGCCTTTTTGCTGCCGGTGAACGGCTGCACCAGGAGTTGGGCATTACCCCGGCAGCCACCTACCAGGCCGAAGCTGCTGCTAAAATCAACCAGATCTACAACCTGCTGGGCGAAGAAGCATTTACGCGCCTCTGGCAGGAAGGCAAAGATTTATCTCTTGACCAGGCCATCAGCCTGGCCCTCACCTGACATGAGGTTTTATCATGTTGGGCTTTATCGCTTTAGCCAGGTTTTAGGGAACGGCCGTTACCTTCGCCACGTGCAGCAATCATGTTTATCTCCCCGCCATCGTCAAATAAATGGTACTATAAAAAAGCACGGCCGCTGGTCTTGACAACGGCCGTGCTTCCTGTTATCCTGTCAACCAGTTTGTTGACTAGTCAACAAACCTCCCTGAGTAGACCAACATGAGTGATCGTTCACTGGATGAAACCCTGTATCGTCAATTCCTGACCGTTTTTGTATTGCTCGATGACGGCGACCGGCAAACGTTCAAACAAATCGATCTAACCACCACGCAGTACAACTTTCTTCGAACAAGTCCCAATGCCGAAGCCAACAACCTTACCGTAACAGAACTGGCAGACAGGCTGCTGTGCACCCGGGGCAACGTCACCCGGCTGGTGCAGCGGCTGGGCAGCAGCGGCCTGATTCACGTCGGCAGTGACGAGCGCGACCAGCGGCTGGTACGCATCTCGCTTACCCCGGCGGGGCAGGCCAAACTGGCACAGGCCCAACAACTGCACGAAGCATCGATCCAGCGCCGCCTGACCGGGCTGACTCCCGACCAACGGCAGCAGCTAATTGAGTTGACGGCAACGGCCGTACAGCTTCTGCAAACAGACCTGGCCGCCCAAACGTCATAGCGCACAACCCACCCTCGAAGTAGTTTATCAACATCAGCCCACCTTCGCGGCGGGCCAACCCACCCACTTTCACAAATTGGAGGTAATTCCTGATGCATTTTGCACGCAAACTGTTTGGTTCCGTGGCGTTTCGCGCCCTGTTTGTTCTGGCCCTGGTCAGCCTGGTGTGGCAGACGAGATCGGCCGTAGCCGCCGCCGCCTTCGTTGACCACGGTGGCAATATCGTGCCCTCCGCTCCCACCAGCAGTACGGCCGTTGACTTCTGGGTCCAGGTGGGGTACCAGGGCTGGGTCACCAATACCCGGCTCTACCTCACCACCGACGGCAGCGAGCCATCCATCAACCCCACCACCCGCGCCGCCCAGGGCACTACCCAATCCATCAACATGACCCTGGACCACGTAGAAAACAATACCCTCTGGTATAAAGCCACCGCTGGCCCCTGGGCCAATGGCACCATCATCCGCTACAAAATCGCCTCCTGGCACAGCGGCGGCGGCGACACCAAATACGCCGATAGCACCACCGATTGGCCCGTCACCGACCCCACCAAGGCGCGCATTTTTGGCTTCCGCGTGGGTGAAAACCAGCTGCCCTCGTGGATTGGCGGCGCGGTGATTTACAACGTCTTTGTCGATCGTTTCTTTGACGGCGACACAAGCAACAACAACTACTGCGCCGAAGCCGCCAGCGGCTACTGCGACAACAACCACGCCGTACACGGTGCCCTGCCCGCTCATCCGCAAGACGATTATCGCTTCACCTACAACGGCGGTGACCTGGATGGCGTCGTCGCCCGGCTGGACTACCTGCAAGATTTAGGCATCAACGTACTCTGGCTTTCGCCCGTGTTCGACAACCCCAACTTCTACACCGACACCAACTACAACAGCAACGGCAACATCTACTTCACCTACCACGGCTACCACCCCAGCAACCCCCTGGCCGTGGAAGAGGTGTTTGGCACCCAGGGCGATCTGCAAACCCTGGTGACCCAGGCCACCAACCGCAACATTCGCGTCATTCTGGACTTTGTGCCCAACCACACTTCCAGCCAGAGCAGCAACTTCATCAGCGCCAGCACCACCTGCGCCGGGCCGTTCAGCGCCTGGTACACCTTCAGCGCGTGCAGCACGGCCGCCGATCCCAGCTTCAACGTAACTTTCCCGTCCGGCTTCAACACCAGCTCCGCCAATTACACCGTTTACGGCTCCAACGACACCAACAAGAGCTTCTTTGGCGTGCTGGAACTGCCGCAAATCAACAACGACAACGCCGCCGCCCGTAACTGGGTCATCAACAGCCGGGCCGATTACTGGCTCAACACCCTGGGCCACGCGGGCTACCGGCTGGACTACGCCCCTGGTCCCAGCACCGACTTCTGGCGTGAATTCAACGACACCGTGGGTGACAGCAACACCTTCACCATTGCCGAAATCTGGCTGGACAACGGCCCAGAAATGATTCGCCGCCAGCAAGGGCGTATCGATTCAGCGATGGACTTTGAGGCCAATGCGGCCATGGTTGGCTTTTTCACTGGCGGCAGCAGCGTGGACTCGCTAGACAGCAGCCTGCGCGATCGGGCCAGCTTCTACTACCAGGGCGGCATCTCCCCCAGCGAATTTGTGCGCGGCTGCTTCATCGACAACCACGACATGGATCGCTTCTCACACCGCGTCAGCTACAACCTGGCCGACATGAAACAGGGCGCACTGCTCATGTTCACCCAGCCGTGTGTGCCGGTGATGTACTACGGCAACGAAATTGGCCTGGGGCAGGAATTTGGCATCTATCAATTTGGCGGCGGCCGTCCCGAATACGCCCGCGAACGCATGGCCTGGGGCTTCTACGATGGCTCTGCACCGGGCGAGTGGTATGGCAGCGCCAACACCACGCTGTGGGACTTCTACGAGACGCTCATTGACGTGCGCAAAAACACCCCGGCGCTGCAAACCTTCAGCCCGGCCGACTACATCGCCCTCTACCGCCACAATGCGGACCGCACCTACGCCTACCAGCGTGGCCAGGGCAGCAGCGCCGTCCTGGTCGCCCTCAACGACAGTGGTGGCAGCCGCACGCTGAACATCCCGAACATTGGCGGCACGTCCCTGCCCTACGCCAACGGCACCGTGTTGGTTGATCTGCTGGGCAGCGGCAAAACCTGCACGGTGAGCGCCGGACA
>CAUJGI010000508.1 GCA_963169155.1 Chloroflexota bacterium | reverse complement strand
GACTGCACCCAATGCCTGCGCGGCACGGTGGACCTGAGCAAATACGCCACCGGCTCGGCCCTGGCCGACATCGGCCTGCTCAGCGGCTACGACATGACGGCCGAAGCCGCCCTGACCAAACTGGCCTACCTGCTCAGCATTGAATCAGACATTGAGATGGTGAAAACAAAAATGCAGCAAAATCTGCGGGGGGAATTGACGCCACCCTAAAGCAACTTTGCAACCCCTGACCGGTATGCCCGTACTGTGCGGTGAGCAACGGCCGTTTACCAACCAAACCATTTTCCCACGCCAGAGCAACCCAAAGCTGGTATCCTTACCCGGTTGTCACAACGGCAGCAGCGGCGGTGTTAACTAGAACGGCACCGTCCAATGACTCACTTACCAAATGACTCAATACCCAATTACTAAAATTATGAGCGATCCAATCATTGTTGTTGATAATGTTCACAAATCTTACCTCATGGGCAAAGAAGCCGTGCCCGCCCTGCGCGGCGTCTCGCTGGAGATTCTTCGCGGCGAGTTTGTCTGCCTGATGGGCCCCAGCGGCTCCGGCAAAACCACCCTGCTCAACGTGGTGGGCGGGCTGGACGAACCCAGCCGCGGCCACCTCATCGTTGATGGTCAAAACCTGGTCTCCCTGAGCGAAAACGAGCTGGCCCGGCTGCGCCTGGAAAAGATGGGCTTCATCTTCCAGAACTATAATCTGCTGGCCAACTTTACTGCCCTGGAAAACGTGGAAGCGCCCATGGTGCTGGCCAACGTTGGTCGCAAAGAGCGTCAGGAGCGCGCCAATAGGCTGCTGGACCGCGTCGGCCTGGGCGACCGCACCCACCATTACCCCAGCGAACTGTCTGGCGGGCAGCAGCAGCGTGTGGCCATCGCCCGCGCCCTGGCCAACAATCCCCCCATCCTCATCGGCGACGAAATGACCGGTGACCTGGATTCCGAAACCGGCTTTGCCATCATGCGCCTCATCGCTGAGTTGAATAAAGAAGGCATGACCATCGTCTTTGTCACCCACGACCCGCGCATGGCCGAATTTGCCGGGCGCGTGGTGGAATTACAGGATGGCAAGCTGTTGAATGGAGCAACACCTTAATTACCTAATTACTCAATTACCTAATTACAAAATGTAATTATAAGTAATTGAGTAATTCTTCACTCATTATGGTACTCAAATACATTCTCAAAAATTTCCGGCGGCGTAAGGTGCGGACCCTGCTCATGGTGCTCTCTTTGTTGGTTAGCACCGGCCTGATTGTGGCCATGAGCGCCACGGTGGAAACCATCCGCCAGTCCAACGTAGAGCTGATTGCCTCTGGGGTGGGGCGCTACGACCTGACCGTGGCCAAAACGGACATCAGCTCCGAGCCGTTTGTAGAGGTGGATCGCGTCAGCCAGGCGATACTGGCGGCCGATTCCAACATCACGGCCGTTTTCCCCCGCATCCAATCCATCGTGGAAATGAGCGGCAACGGCGAGCAGGCCAACGGCTGGCTGGTCGCCCTGGACCCGGCTGTGGACGATGTGGGCTTTATTGATGTAGTCGAAGGGGAATATGTGCTGGGGAATAACGGAGCGGCCGTTTTAGAAGCCACGGCCAACGCCTTTGGCCTTAAAATTGGCGACAGCATCGACATTGCCTACAGCTTCCCCCAGCCCCGTGAAGAAGGCCGCCCGGAAACTGTGGGCAGCAGCCAGCGGCGCACCACCGCCCGCTTCACCGTCAACGCCATTGTGCGGCAGGACGGCGTGGCCGATTCCGGCGTGCGCGACGGCCTCATCATTGACCTGGCCGATGCCCAAAGCTGGCTTGGGCTGCAAGGCCGCGCCGACCGGGTGATTGGCCTGGTAGATTCGCGACTGTACCAGTCACGCGATTCGGAAGCGGCCGCTCTAAGCGTGCGTGATGTGGCCTCCAACGTGCAGGCCGCCCTCGGCGAAGAGTACCGCTACAGCCTGGACAAAGCCCTCATTTTGGATGCCAGCGCCCAGGCGTTTCTTATCCTGCAAGCGCTCATCAACACCTACGGCCTGATGGCCCTGGGCGTGGTGGGCCTGCTGGTGCACACCCTGGTGATGACCAATGTGCAGGAGCAAAAGCGCGAGATGGCCATTTTGCGCATTTTGGGCAGCCAGCAGCGCTACCTGTTCATCCTGGTCATCGGCGAGGTGGCCGTGATTGGGGCGATTGGCATCGGGCTGGGCGTCATTTTGGGACAGCTCATCACCACCTACGGTGTGGTGCCCTTCATTACTTACCAGATGAGTTTATCGGGTCTGACGGCCCGGTTGCAGCCTGCGGTGAGTATAACGGCCGTTCTGCCCGCCATCATTTCCGCCGTTGTGGTGCTGTTTTTGAGCGCCCTCAAACCGGCCCGCGACGCGGCAAACACCAAGGTGATGCACGCCATCAACCCCGGCGTGGCCGACAATTTGCAGCTGGAAGACCTGGCCGGCCTGCGCGAACGGAAGCCAAGCGGCCGTATGTTCTTCATCGGCCTCTTCCTCATGTTTGTGGTGATGATGACCGTGGGGCTGGACATCGTCTCGTCGCTGGGCAATCCAGCCGCCGAAGCCACCATTATTTTGGTCGCCGTTTTGATGATGGTAGTGGGCGTGGGCTTCATCTTCTTCATCACTACGGTGCCGTTTGAGCGGCTCATTTTGTTCCTCACCGGGCTGGTGCTGCCCCGGCTGACCTACTTTGCCAAGCGCAACGTGGGGCGCAACCAGGGGCGCAACACCCTCATTTCCCTGCTGGTGCTGTTTAGCGGTGTGTTGCCGAGCTTTTTGGCCACACAAAGCGCCATCAGCAACAAAAATTTGGAATCAGACGTGCGCCTGAACGCGGGCGCGCCGGTGGAGGTCGAAGTGTTCGGCGGCTTCGGCAGCAGTTCGGACGCTTCGCTCAATCGGCTTAAGCCCAGCTTCATTGATGAAGAGCTGCTGGTGATTCCCGGCATGGACCAGGCGGTAGGGCTAACCTACGGTTATGGTGCCCGCATCAGCGACCCGGTGGGGATGCGCAGCGGCTCAATTTCGCTCGTTGGCGTGGACGGTCGTCTCAACGACGTGCTTTTTGCCGACATGGTGGAATTTATTGGGGGCGGCCCCGAATCGCTGGACCAGCTCTTGAGCGACGACAATGTGGTTGTCATCAGCGAAGGGCTGGCGGCTGGCCTGGCCGTACCGCTGGGTGGCATCGTTAAAATTACCGGTGCCGGGCTGGACCACGTGGAAGAGCTGCGCGTGGTGGGCATTGCTCGTACCCTGCCTGGCTTCCGCTCCATCAATCGGGTGCGCGCTCAGGGGCTGGGCGGCAGCGATGTGTTCATCTCCATGGCTGGCTTCCGCCGCCTATCCAGCGACCCGCTGCTGCCGCTGCCCGGCCCCGACGAGCCAATCATCGACCGCATCCTGGCCACCACGGCCGCCGACGCCGATCCGTTTGCCGTCTCGTCGGAGATGACCAACCGGTTCAGCCTGAAGTACAGCATCTTTACCCAAATTGTGGAAGTGCGGCTGGAGCAGGCGCGGGCCAGCCGGGCACAAGAGCAGGCATTTTTGCTGGTGCTGACGGTGATTAGTTTTACAACGGCCGTTTTTGGCGTCTTTGCCGTGATTTACGTGACTATTTACGCGCGGCGGCTGGAAATTGGCATGATGAAAGCGATCGGTACGCGCACCAG
>CAUJGI010000507.1 GCA_963169155.1 Chloroflexota bacterium | reverse complement strand
TGGCCAACCACGTCAACCGCGAGCTGAATACCAGCGCCATCGTGTTGGCCCACGGGCCAAAGACGGTGCAGCGGCTGGCCGTTCTCTCTGGCTTTGGTGCCGACAAGGTGGCTGAGGCCAGAGCGCTGGGTGCCGACACCTTTTTGACCGGCGAGACTTCCCACGCCAACTACTGGGCTGCCGCTGATTTTGGCATGAATGTGATTTTTGCCGGGCATTACGCCACGGAGACGGTCGGCGTGCAGGCGTTGGGCGCGCATCTTACCGAGAAATTCGGCGTAGAAACACGTTTTTTTGATTTTCCCACCAAAATGTAAATGGGGGCTGGTGGATAGTGGCTAGTTTTGGGAGGAGCAGCCACCAGCCACCAACCACTACCCACTAAACCAAGGAGATTTCTTGTGACTGACAAAGCAATTGCCTGGATTGATGATGAGCTGGCCGCGCTCAAAGCGGCGGGTTTGTTTAACCGCATTCGCACCATTGAATCGCCAATGGACGGGCACGTGACGATAGACGGCCGTTCCCTGCTCAACTTTTGCGCCAACAACTACCTGGGGCTGGCCAACCATCCCCGGCTGCGCGCGGCCGTAAAGGACGCCGTAGACAAATACGGCGTGGGGCCAGGCGCGGTGCGCACCATTGCCGGGACGATGTCGCTGCATATTCAGCTGGAGGAGAAGCTGGCGGCGTTTAAGCGGGCTGAGGCCTGCATCACCCTGCAAAGCGGTTTTACGGCCAATTTAGCCACGATTCCGGCCCTGGTAGGTAAAGGGGACATTATCTTTTCCGATGAGCTGAACCACGCCAGCATTATCGACGGGTCGCGGCTGAGTCGGGCGGACATTGTGCGTTACGCCCACAACGACGTGGCTGACCTGCGCCGCAAGATTGCTGAGACGACTAAATACGGCCGTCGCCTCATCGTCACCGACGGCGTGTTTAGTATGGATGGCGACATTGCGCCGCTGGACAAAATTTGCGAGGTGGCCGAAGAACACGACATTTTGCTGATGGTGGACGATGCCCACGGCGAAGGCGTGCTGGGCGAAGGTGGACGCGGCATTGTAGACCATTTTGGCCTGCACGGCCGGGTGGACATTGAAGTAGGCACCCTCAGCAAAGCATTTGGCGTGATGGGCGGCCTGGTTGCCGGTAAACAGGCGATTATCGACTGGCTGCGGCAGCGGGGACGGCCGTTCCTTTTCTCCAGCGCCCTTACCGTGCCGGATACGGCCGCTTGCCTGGCCGCTGTTGAGCTGCTGCAAGAATCCACCGAGCTAGTGGATCGCCTGTGGAGCAATGCCGCTCTCTTCAAAAAAGAGATGCAGACGATGGGCTTTAACACCGGTGTTTCCCAGACGCCCATCGTGCCCGTGATGCTGGGCGAAGCTACTCTAGCGCAAAAATTCAGCCAGCGGCTGTTTGACGAAGGCGTGTTTGCCATGGCCATTGGCTATCCCACCGTAGCCCAGGGCAAGGCGCGCATCCGTGTGATGAACTCAGCGGCGCACAGCCAGAGCGATTTGGAAGAGGCATTGGATGTATTTGGCCGCGTGGGGCGAGAGTTGGGCGTAATTTAAGGGAACGGGGTAATTGGGTAATCAAGTAATTGGGTAATTGGACAATTACCCAATTACTTAATCACCTTCTTTTATGCGCCGCTGCTGCGCAGGTCCAGCAGGTGCAGAAATTTGTGGCGCAGTTCGGGGAAGGTGAGCAATTTTTGAAAGATGGAGGGGTAGCGCAGGCCAATATCTTCGCCTTTGTGGGCGGATTCCGCCACCTGATTGAGCCAGTCGTAATCGGTGGGGATCAGGGTGACGCCGTAGCCACGTACTTGCTCCAGCAGCTCCAGAAAGGTGTCGCCAGCTTCGGGCCAGGCATTTAGACCTTTCAGCTGAGCGCGCAGCAGCTGAAGGCTTTCATCGAAAGTCGGGGCGATGCTGGGTATTGAGGCCAACGTAATTTGCTCCGATTCATACGGTTTGGCAGCTTGCCAGTAACTAACTTCTGTAAAATGGCTCACCCGGTGGCTCCTGTCCAACCCATCTGTGTGGGCACAAAACCGATCTTGTAAAATTGGGGCTGAGTTGTTGCGGCTGTATTGACTAGTTGGAAAGTGTCTGGTTCCACAAGCCAGCCTGTTTTCTCTACTCACCAGAAAGAAAAACGGCCGTTTCCGGTCAACTACAATGAAGAAAACGGCCGTCACAATCCAACTATAACAAATTACAGGCCAGCAGGTGGATAGGAATCCTGGGCTAGGAAAGAAAACGACTGGATCAGGCGCTTACCTCAGACCGTAAACTTTTGACCCAGCTGTGGCACCGCTACCTGGGCAAACCCTTGCTCGCGCTGCAGCGCTTCGGCTAGCGCCAGCGACGCATCTTCCTCACCATGCACAATGAAGGTGTGCGACGGCCGTTTCTGCAGATGCCCCGTCCACTCCAGCAGCTCACCCCGGTCGGCGTGAGCGCTTAACCCATTAATCGTCTCTACTTGTGCCCGCAGCTGGTACTCCTCGCCAAAAATGCGCACCCTGGGCTGTTTTTCCACAAGGCGGCGGCCCAACGTGTGGGGCGCCTGCCAGCCCACAATCAGGATGGTGTTGCGTGGGTCTTCAATGTTGTTCTTCAGGTGGTGCAAAATGCGGCCCGCCTCCGCCATGCCGCTGGCGCTGATGATGATGGCCGGTTCGCGCAGGAAGTTGAGCTCCTTGGATTCGGCCGTGGTGCGGGTGTAGCGCATCATGTCAAAGCCAAACGGATCGCCATGATGGCCTTCGGCCAGGAACTGGTGCAGCTCTTCATCGTACGCTTCTGGATGCAGGCGGTAAATGCCGGTGGCGTCTATCGCCAGCGGGCTGTCTACGTAGATGGGCAGGTTGGGCGGAATATCGCGGGCCATCACCAGCTGGTGCAGCCGGTAAACCAGCTCCTGCGTGCGGCCCACGGCAAACGCGGGCACAATCAGCTTGCCGCCGCGCTGGTACGTTTCCTTCACGATTTTTTCCAGCTTGTCGGTGGCTTCAATTTTGTCATCGTGGAAGCGATTGCCGTAGGTGCTTTCGATGAGCAGCACATCGGCGCGGTCTAAGAAGGTGGGATCGCGCAGGATAGGGCGGTTGGGGCGACCCAAATCGCCGCTGAACACCAGCCGCACCTCGCGACCGGCGTCGCGATCTTCAATGTCTAGCGCCACAATGGCGGAGCCAAGGATGTGTCCCGCGTCGAAAAAGGTGAGGGTGATACCGGGGGCGAGTTTGTACGGCCGTTCATAGCCAATGCCAATAAAGTTCTTCAAGCTTTCCACCGCGTCGGCCATGGTATAGATTGGCTCCAGCGGCGGCAGCCCCTGGCGGTTCCGCTTTTTGTTGACATACTCGATGTCGTACTGCTGGATCTTGGCGCTGTCGCGCAGCATGATGGCGCACAAGTCGCGGGTGGCGTAGGTGCACACAATATCGCCGGTGAAGCCGCTTTTGACCAGATTGGGGATGTTGCCGCTGTGGTCGATGTGGGCATGAGAGAGAACCAGGATATCAACTTCAGCGGCGTTGTAGGGTAAATTTTGGTTTCGCTCGTAGCTTTCTTTGCGCGAGCCCTGGTATAGGCCGCAGTCGAGCAAAATGTTTAACCCGTTTACGCGAACTAGATGCTGAGAGCCGGTGACGGTGCGAACCGCTCCGTGAAACGTGATCTCCATGAATTTTCTCCTTTTCCAGCCTGGCACCGCAAAGAACGCAGAGAGCGCAGCGGAAAAAGTCGATAAGACCTAATGGGCTGGCGTACTTCGCGGTGAATTTCCCTCAGGGATACACAAGTTTGTAAAGACAGAGGCAGTCAGTTAGCTGCTGCGCAAGACGGACAGGATGTCCTGGGCGTATGCTTTGCCGCGCCATTCGCCCACTTCCTCAATTTGCTGCAGCTCGGCTTCG
>CAUJGI010000506.1 GCA_963169155.1 Chloroflexota bacterium | reverse complement strand
GCCGTAACCGGCCTGGGGCAAAAAGGGTTGAATCAAGGCTTCAATCTCTTGCAGGTGGCCCGGCCCACCGGTTGAAGCGTAGAAAACCCCACCAGGCGACATCGTGCGGTGAATCTCGGTCAGAGCCTGGGTGCGATTGGGGAGCTGATCCAGCACGCCAAAGGCGAAGACGGCCGTAAACACCGCATCCATAAACGGCAGCCGCTCGGCGTCCAGCACGGCGTAGGCCATGGCGGGGTTGCCTTGCAGCTGCTGCCGCGCTTCCCGCACCATCCCCGGCGACAAATCTGACAGGCAGAGAAGTTGGCCCGGTGATGGCCAATCCCCCTTTTGCTGCCACAGGTTGCCTGGTCCGCCGCCCAGCTCCAGGCAACGGCCGTACGCTGGCAAATCCAGCTGGGCACCCAACCAATCAAACCAGCTGCGCGAATGCAGCCGGTAATATTGCATGATGTGGGTGCGCACGTTCAGGTCACGGGCGTTGTCGTAGGCTTGTATGCTCATTCATACTGCCTCCCGCGTAAAAATTGAGCCACGGCCACCAGCAAAAAAGCGCCGACGGCGGCCGCCAGCCAGATGCGCCAGGCGAAGGGGTTGTTTGGGGTAAGGGGGCTGCCCGTCAGCCACATGGCGGCAAATGCGCCCAACAACGCACCCACCAGGCCAATCAGGGCGTTGAGCAAATAACCCAGCCCGTACCGGTTGTGGTAGGTGTGCCCGCCAAAGTAGCCAATGGCCAGCCCGATGACAACAATTGCCAGGAAAGTGATCATGAGGCGTTGTTTTGGTCTTCGGGGGTGGGTTGCAGGTTCGGCGGTAGGGGTACGATGTTGTCAGCGATGGGCTTACCCTGCGCTGGGATGGTGGCGGCACTGCTGTCGCCTGGGGCCAGCTTTTCTTCGGTGAACCGTTCGTCCACAATAAATTGTGGGGTGCGGGTAAGCTGCTGATCCTGGATATCATCGCGGGTGAGGGTGAGGTATACGGCCGTTCCCTCCTGGCGCGCGTCATCGATGTGTGCTGTGGGGACGTAATAATCGTCCCCTATCGTCATGTTCACCACCATCAGGTAGGTGGCAAACAGCCTATGCTCCGGTTCGGCCGGTTCCTGGCGATGGTAAAGGGTGTGCGCCTGACCCAACCGGTACGCATCGGCTGTCAGAACGGGCATGTTTTGTCTCAGGTTCTGTTTCATTGGATTACGCCTCCTTCAAAAATAGGCCGCGGATTGCGCGGATTGACGCGGATTAAATCTTGTTATCTGCGCAATCTGCTGATTGCTCACGCTCATGATTTGTTGCTGTGTGCCAGGTAGTAGCCTGCGCCTATCACCAGCAGATCCTCCAGCCCACCAACGACGGCATCGGGAACGGCCGTGTTTTCCGTGAGCTGCTGGCGCAGGTAATAAGCGCCATATGTGGCTCCGGTGGCCGACAGCGCGCCAATCAGCCCGGCCAGTAGGGGGCTGCCCCGGTACATCAAGGCCACCACCGCCCCAGCCACTCCCCCAGACAAGGCGCGGGCAGCGAGGCTGGGCACGGCGGTCCGTTTGGGCACAAAGGGCAGTTTGTCTATCACCATTTCGCCCAGGGCAAACAGGCTCAGGGCGTTGCCCGCCAGGGGGGAGGCCAGATAGCGCAGCGGCGATTGGGCTAATTCTGGCGACGCCAAAATCCGGCCGCGCCGCTGGTGCACGTAGCTGGCTACCGTAGCCGACGCGGTGGCGCTGCGCATCCCGGCGACCACTCCCAACGCAGCTGCCTGCAAATAAGTTTTACTATCTCTACGCATGGAACAATCTCCTCTGGATACATTTTTTTTCCAGCGTAATTCAGAACCAGTTGACCGCAATGTATCTTGTTCCTAAACCGGAGGCACACAAAGGACACATTTTGGCCTTGAATGTATCGTAGTGTGTACCCGATGCTTGTTTAAGGGCACATAGATCCTGACGCAGTGGCTTTTTAAGATGAGGAAAACTGGGACACAGAATTTCCTGGAAACCTCATGTGGTTCTGAAACTTTGCTTCGACCAGTCAGTTTCCGGGAAAGTAAAAATAGAGCAAAAGAGAAAAGTAAATGAATAAACAAACCCAATCCCCTCCACAGCGAGAAACGGCCGTGGGCAAAACAGCCCTCGTCCTGGCGGGTGGCGGCATGACCGGCATCGCCTATGAACTGGGAGCGCTGCATGCCCTGGACTGCTCGCTGGTGGATTTTAACGTGAATGATTTTGATATTTTTGTGGGTACCAGCGCCGGGGCGATACTTTCGTCGCTGCTGGCCAATGGCTTCAGCCCGGGCATGATTTTGCATGCGGTGCAGGGAAACCACAAAGGCACACGGCCGCTGGCACGCCAGGATTTATGGAATTTGAACATTGGCCGCTTTTTTCGAGCCGGTTCGCGCATTCCGGGCCGTTTGTGGCGTACCGGTCAGCGCTACGTCCGCGATTTACGGGACAGCGGATTATATGGCTCCTTGTGGGTGCTGCTCGACCTGCTCCCATCGTCGCTTTACGACGGCGCTCGCCTGGAGATATACCTGCAAGAATTCATTACCAACCTTGGCGGCAGTAATGCCTTCGACGAGCTGGAAAAAGAGCTAAACATCATTGCCACCCGGCTGGATACAGGGCGGCGAGTGGTGTTTAACCGGGAAAACCCCGTGCGTATCTCGCAGGCGGTGGCGGCTTCCGCGGCGGTGCCGGGATTGTACCGGCCGGTGGAGCTGAACGGAGCGGCTTATGTGGATGGGGCGGTGCGCGGCAATGCCAGCCTGGATGTGGCGGTGGAGCGGGGGGCGACCACGGTGGTTTGTGTGAATCCTGTGGTGCCGTTTGACGGCCGTACCCCGAAGCATCCCGCCAATAAAGCCACCAGGGATCGGTTTGCTCCTGAAGAAGCCAGTATGCAAACCATTATGGCTCAGGCAATGCGGACGCGAATGCAAGCCGGGGTGCATTACCATATCAAGCACCTCTCCGCCGTCTACCCGGAGGTTGATTTTTACCTCATCGAGCCAGACAAGCAGGACGCGGTGATGTCTGTGCCCAATTTAATGCGCTATGGCGACCGCTTCGAGATTGCCGGGCACGCCTTTGCCACCGTTTCCCAGCAGTTGGCCGAGAATCAGGCTGCCTGGCAGGCGATGTGGCAGCGCCGTCAGGTAGCGGTGCGCCCGGAGCTGGATGAAGCCGAACTGGCGGCGCTGGTCGAAGGGTGGCCGCCGCCGCTAATGGATCGCCGTCCCCATGCGGCGGCCCAGCTGACAGAGGCGCTTACGCGGCTGGATGAAGCGCTGGAGCAGCCGCAAGCGGCCGTTCCGGTGACATCTGTTTGAGGGTACGGCCGTATGTGCCATAACTGTATCTCCGTTCTATGCCCCGATGGATTGGAATGAGCCTGGCGAGCTTCTACACTGGGGTTAGATTCACTGATTTTGTGAACAACGTCAGCACAAGGGTTTTAAAACCCACAAGTTCTGGAGGTAAAAATGAACAACGACATTTTGAAAGGTAAATGGAACCAGTTTAAAGGTGAAGTGAAAAAAGAATGGGGCAAGTTGACCAACGATGATGTGGACATGATTAACGGTGAGTACGACAAGTTGGTTGGCCGCATTCAGGAACGGTACGGCCGTTCCCGCGAAGAAGCGCGCAGCGAAGTTGATCGTTACTTTGAGCGGCAGTCGGAATCCATGTCGTAAAGTTGTGCTCTCGATAACTTCATTTTAAGATAACGTACTGGAAGGAATACGGCCGTTTCAACAGTGAAACGGCCGTATTTTTTGCATTCCCACCCGTGCCCCAGGTGAAAGGAGAAGTGAACCTTATGAAATCGTCGCAGCTTACCTTAAACGATAGCTTTGTGCGGCGTGCCCTGGTGGCGGTGGGGTTGGTAACGGCCGTTGTCCTCATCACCCTCCTCACCTGGCAAATTTCAACTATTTTACTGCTGCTCTTTCTGGGGATTTTGTTGAGCGTCTTTTTCACCAGCATCAGCGGCTGGATTCGGGAGCGGACGCCGCTGTCTCATCGCATGGCCCTGGCCATTACTCTGTTGCTGCTGGCGGCGGCAATTGGCGGCGGCGGCTGGCTGGCCGCCCCCAGCCTGGTTGAGCAGGGCGAACAGCTGGGCAGCAACCTGCAATCCTCGGTAGCGGACGTGCAAGCCACCCTGGCCGAGCAGGCATGGGCCGAGCCGCTGCTCAACCGCCTGACAGACCTGAGCCAGTTTGATACCACCTCCAACGCTTTCCTCAGCCGCGTTACCAGCGTTTTCTCGCGCACCATGGACATTGTGACAAACACGGCGGTGATTTTGTTCATCGCTCTTTACCTGGCCGCAGAACCCGATTTATACGCCAATGGCCTGATTCGGTTGGTGCCCAAATCGCACCGCCGCCGGGCGGGTGAGGTACTGGATGAAGTGGCCTACACGCTGCGCTGGTGGTTAGTGGGCCGCCTGGCTTCCATGACCATCGTGGGGATTTTGTCGATTGTTGGTCTGCTTCTGCTGGGGATTCCGCTGGCGTTTGTGTTGGGCGTTCTCGCGGGACTTTTCGCCTTCATTCCCATCATCGGGCCGCTGCTGGCGCTCATCTTTCCTGTGCTGATTGCTTTTACCATCAGCCCGACCCAGGCGCTGTACGTTTTGCTGCTCTACCTGGGCATTCAAACGATTGAGAGCTATTTATTAACCCCGGTCATTCAGCGGAAAACCGTGGCGCTGCCCCCCGTCCTGCTCATCGTTTCCCAGGTGATCTTTGGCTACTTCTTCAACTTTATCGGCCTGGTGGTGGCCGCCCCGTTTATGGCCATGCTGTTGACGTTAGTCAAGATGTTGTATGTGCAAGATGTATTAGGCGATGCAGAAGTGGCGCTGCTAAAGGAAAACCCCGAACCGCATTTTGCCGCCAGTTCATCGGTGGGCCATGATTAGGTGCCTGCCTTGGGTCAGTCGCTCAGGTTGATTGGGCCGGGGGTCAGTGGGCGCTTCCAGCGGGCGGCACGGCCGTTTTCCACCGACGGCCGTATCCCTTGTGCCAGCAAAAACTTGCCGATGTCCGCCCACATCTCTACGTAGGTCCAATATTTCCGCAAGCCGCGCATTTTTTCCAGGCGCATGGTGTGGCTGACGCCTTCCCAGGGCACCTGCTGCACCCGCAGCCCACGCTGCCAGGCTGTCAGATTAAAGGCCATCTCGATGCCCCAGCGGGTATCGTGAAAGGTGGCGGCATGGCTAAACGCCGACCAACGCAAACAGCGCTGCCCACTGAGGAAGTAGAAATATCGGTGAGACAGGTTGGTTTGGTGACGGCCGTTTTTAAAAATCCCCAGCGTCATGGCACAGCGGCGTTCCTGCACCGGCTGCACCAGGGTCAGGATGTGCGACGGCCGTAAATCAATCAGGTCCGCATCGAGCAGCACCAGCAAGTCGCTGCTGCTGGCCTGGATACCGGTCATGATCGCCCCGCCCTTACCTACGTTTTGCGACAAAGAGATGAGCTGGATACGCTCGTCGGCTTCGCGGTAGGCACGAACAATAGCGGCCGTATCGTCCACAGAGCCGTCGTCCACCACGATGATTTCGCTGAGCTGGGGGATAAGGCACAGGGGGTCCAGCACCCGGTTGATGTGGTTTGCTTCGTTATAAGCAGGGATAACGGCCGTGATACGGCCTTCATTCATATTCGGCATGAATTAATTGCTCCTTATGTTTGGCTTTGGTAAGACAAGGTCAGCATAACATTGGGACAAACGCCGTCTATGTGTCAGGACATAGACCAGAGGCATAAAAGTTGATGACTTTTTATGGGGCCGATGTTAGGCGTTTTGACCACGGTTATTCTTGGAGTGTATATACTCAGGAACGCGGATTAAATAACTTACACATTTGCCCTCCCCCTAACCCCCTCCCGAAGGGAGGGGGGACTCTGGTCCCCTCCCTCTTTGGGGGAGGGCTAGGGAGGGGGAAAGCTGTAAGTTATTAAATTTCGGTTCCTCAGCAAGGCCATAAAGTTACATTTCATTTGGTGGCAAGTGGCAAGCAGCAAGTTACTCTGGCAAAAGTCACCGGCAACCGGCAACTTGCCACTTGCAACCAGAAGGCAAAATGCCAGTTTAGGACCTGTCGCCGTATATCTCTATCTATTGTGGCGGGCCTGGTAAAAAGATATTCTTGGGTTAAGGGGGAAGCGTGGCAATTGTCTGGAAGAACCCAGACGGGACAAACCGGTAAGGAAAATGCTGTGGACAAAATAGATGTCCCCGACCTCAAATTTTTACGGCCGTTTTACCAGCTCATGTCGCACCTGGGCCAGTATGAATGGCGCATCCTGGTGGCGCTGCTTTTGATTGTGGGCGGCGTCTGGCTGACCATTAATCTGGCCGAAGAAGTTTCGGAGGGCGACACCCACACCATCGACCGGGCGCTGCTGCTGGCGCTGCGTGAGCCGGACGACATCAGTGATCCTCTCGGGCCACGCTGGTTTGAGGAGATGATTCGGGACTTTACCGCGCTGGGTGGCTCCGGGGTGCTGATTTTGCTGGTAACGGCCGTTACCAGTTACCTCTTCATTCTGCGGCAGTATAAAAACCTGGCGATTTTGTTAACGGCCGTTCTCGGCAGCTTCCTCCTCAGCTACTTTCTCAAGGATATCTTTGATCGCCCGCGCCCCGACCTGATTGTCGATACCAGCACCATCACCACGGCCAGCTTCCCCAGCGGCCATTCGCTGCTGGCGGCTGCCACCTACCTCACGCTGGGCAGTTTGATGGCCCAAATCCAACCCCGTTTTCGGCTCAAGGCGTTTATCATTTTGTTGGCCATTTTTGTGATGGTGCTGGTGGGTTTTAGTCGTGTTTACCTGGGTGTGCATTGGCCGTCAGACGTGTTGGCTGACTGGACGATTGGCGCGGTGTGGGCCTTGCTTTGCTGGCTGGTTTCCCGCTGGCTGCGCCGCAGAGAATATGAAAATGAGGCAAAGGTGGCACAACAAGATAGTGGGGCTGATCGCTAACCCAGGCCCAGGCGCTGTTTCGTCTGCTCAACCATCTTTTTGGCGAAAGCAATTACCGGGTGGGTCCACTGCCCCATGATCTCCCCTTCGGCTAGCGCTTTAAGCAAATCTTCTGGCCCATTGATGGGTTGATCTGGCAGTTCGGCCCAGGCGGTGCCTACATCGGCCAGGCGGTGGGCGTCTGTCCCGGCGCTGGTGACCACGTGGTGCTGGGCGGCCCAGGCGGCGGCCCGGCGGTTGTAACGCTGGAAGGAGACGCGGGCATTAAATGCTTCCACGATGTCGATGTCATCGGCAATTTGGGCCAGGGCGGTGGGGTGAAGACGGCCGTTTTTCAACGGATCAAATCCATGTGGCAGCAGCACCAGCCCGCCCTGGTCCTTAATCCGGGCCACCACCTCAGTGGCGGGCAGACCTGCAGGAATCTTCTTTTTCAGAAACAGGCCAATAATTTCCCCTTCCAGAGCAGTGACCTCTTCGCCCACGATGATAGTCAGCGGGAGGCGTGGTGTATCGGCCGTTTCGGTAGCGGCCAGCACCATCTCTTGCAGCTTCAAGGCCCCCCACACCTCGTTGTGGTCGGTAATCGCCTGCACCTGGATTTGCTGCTGCCGCAGCCGCTCCGGGAACAGCTCTATTGGCGTCAGGCAGTCGCCAGAGGCTTCCGTGTGGCAGTGCAGATCAATTCGCATGCGGATATGCCTGGCCTTCCGGGCGTCTGGGCAGCCAAAGGTTTAACGCCTGCGGCAGAACCTTGATGTGTATCATCGCTGCTTCCGGCACGTCGGGAACCATTTGGAGATAAGCCGCCTCTTCCTGACCGGCGCGGCGAAAATCAAATCCTTTTGGTTGCACATAGTCATCGATATGAAATGGGAAGCCGCGCCACTCTATCGACAGCTCCGGCACCTTGTAGACGCTTACGCTGGGCAGATCCACGATCTCCTCCATGAGCAAACCGCGCAGGTAGCTGAAGTACCCCTCGCGCTTTTCGCCATCGATGCACACCACGTGCAGCAGCCCATCGGTGGGGTCGGCATCCGGGGCAAACTTCAGGCGCGGGCCAATGGCGTGGGCGTTTAAGATTTCCACCAGCAAAAATTCGCAGGAAACATCTGCCTGAGGCAGGTGGATCGTGGTGTGCTGCCCGTACCCCTGGGCCAACGCCTCTACCAGACTTCTCACGCTGCGGGTGACGCTTTTGCCTTTTTCCGGCTCGTAGCGGGCCAGCACCTCGGCAAAAAAGCCAAACCCGGCGCCTTCCATAAAGTAATCTTCACCCCAAGGTGCCGACACGTGACCTAGATCGAAGCGGTGTTTTTCTGGGTGGCGCAGCCGCTCAATAATCTCCAGCGGCGTGCCTTCGACGCCCAAGGTGGCAATGAGGTTGTTGGCCGTACCCAGCGGCAGGATGGTCAAGGCCGCGCTTGGGTTGCCCACCAGGCGGGTGGCGACGGCTTTGGCCGTGCCATCTCCCCCGGCCGAAACGACGAGGCCTTCGATGCTCTGGAGAACTTCGTCCAAATCAGCTTCTTCGGTGGTGGCCTGGTACACCGGGTCGAACCCGGCATTGTGCAGCGCCCCCAGAATGTCGTCTGGCGTGAGGGAACTGGTCTGCCCGGCGGCTGTGTTGTAGATGAGTGTTGCTTTCATGCGCTTACTTAAATATAGTCCACAGATGACGCAGATTATGCAGATAAGATAGTCTGGGCAATCTGCGATCTGTGAAGTTTCCTGACAAATCGAGCTACAAATTTTTACTTGTGGCGATGGGCGGGCCAGGTTTGTGAAATTTCCTGCGCCACCGTTTGATTGGTTGTTTCAGCGTTTAATTCTTTCGCGCCGCCCCATAAGATGAAGTAAACGGCCGCTCCCAACACCGCCTGGTAAAAAATTGTCGTCAGCCGGAAGATGGCCACAGCTGCTGCCAGCTGGTTGACGTTGGCCTGGGCGGTGGAGGCCAAAAAGCC